>CAZTWR010000048.1:0-10291 GCA_964618055.1 uncultured Pirellulales bacterium
TAAAGTTGTCAAAACTAAGTTAAATCATCCTGAAACCCCCCTTTATTCATCGAATTGATGGCCCAATTCGCCTTTATAGTCGGACGAACGATAAACGAGACAATGTTGTATTCTCGGCCAATAGATACCTGGCCGATGCTACGGTCTTTCAGTCCACCTGGTCACAGCAGCAAAATCATCGTTTGGGATTACATCAAAAATCATTCGAGACTGTAATTCCGAATGCACCTGAGCCGACAATTTTCAATCGCCAGCCAAGCAAGCCCTTTTCAGCGAACCGCAGGATTCGATTGATTGCCACAAGTTGGTCGCCAAATTGGAAAAAAGGATTTGACGTTTATCAATGGCTGGACGAGAACCTCGATTTTAATAAGTATGAGATGGTCTTTGTCGGCAAATCCCCCATTCAGTTCAAAAATATCAGAATCATCTCGCCATTAAGCAGCAAGGACATTGCCGAGAAACTAAAAGAAAGCGATATTTTTGTTTTTGCTTCACCAATCGAGGCCTGCTCCAATTCCTTATTGGAAGCGTTACATTGTGGACTGCCGGCTGTCGGACCTGACCAAAGCAGTACTCCGGAACTCATCGGAAAGGGGGGTGAGACTTTTTCCAAACCGGCTGAAATCCCCCCTTTACTCGATAAAATAACGAAAAATTATCACGAATATCAGACCAATATTTACAATCCATCAATTGAAGATGTTGGAAAGCGATATTATGATTTTATGACTCGCGTTGAATCCGACAAAGAAAAAACAACATCTTTTGCTTGGACAGGCCGTATCCGCGTTCAGGCAGCAGTTCTCGCCTGCAAGCTTTCCGAGCGGATTAATAGTATCGAAAGGATATCGGGTCGGCGCTAATCACCATCCGGTTACTAATCTTCCGTACTTAATGCTATGCAGCTCGCCTTATTTTTCACACGTGGTGTTTCCCTTAAGCTCTGGCTCGACACGGGGTTGTTTGACCGTGAGAAACAGTTGTACGAAGAGCATCTTCGCAGGGGGCATTTTAGGAAAGTATATTGGCTGACTTACGGTACAGATGATGCGGAGATAGCAAGTGAACTTAAAGCGGCCGGCCGGTTGCATCCGGATATAATGGTACTTCCTATGGCGCGTTTTTTTTCGGGCGGATGGGGTTGTTTACTTTATTCGTTTCTTATGCCTTTGCTTCATCGCCGCTGGCTTAAATCAGCGGATATCTTCAAGACCAATCAGATGGACGGCAGCTGGACTGCCGTATTGGCCAAATGGCTGCATCGGAAACCTCTTGTGGTCAGGACAGGTTATACTTGGTCCCCACTTAAAAGAAAGCATGATGCGGCCAAGTACAAACAAAAGCTGATTGGTCTAATTGAACGTTTCGCATACAACAATGCCACGATAGCCGTAGTCACCAGTGAAAGACAGGCGCATTATATTTCTGAACGCTACTCAGTGTCTCAAGAGAATGTTCAGGTAATACCTAATTATATTAACACACAGCTTTTTACACCGACAGAATCTGCTAATAGGTATGCCGACCGGCTCATTTTCGTCGGCAGGCTTAACGAGGAGAAAAACCTTTTTAATCTCATCGAGGCTATCGCCCAGACTCACCTGACGCTTGACATCTACGGCGAAGGTGATAGCCGCAATAAGCTGGAGGCTCGGGCAAAAAAACTCAATGCAAAGGTTAATTTCATGGGCGTTGTTCCCAACGATGAATTGCCGAGTATATTTAATCGTTACCGTTATTACATTCTGCCCTCTTTTCATGAAGGAATGCCAAAGAGTCTGTTAGAGGCGCTTGCCTGTGGCTTAGTGTGCATTGGCACAAATGTAGAGGGAATCAATGATATCATAAAGGATGGAGTTAGTGGATATTTGGCTAAAGGAACCCAGGCCCAAGCTCTTGTTGAGGCAATAAAAAGAGCTACCCAGCTACCACATGATTTTGTTACGGCGGAAGGAATACGGCAAGTTCGAAATAATTTCTCACTCAAAACTGTGGTGGAACTGGAAAAAGAAATAATCGTAAACTTGAAGATATGATACGCTATTTTGATAAAAGTAATAACCGACTTGTTTATGTGGGCAAAGCAGCCAATGACACCTATTGGGACCAGCATTGGAAGTCCGAAAGTTCAGAACTTAAAGAGCAAATCAAAGTTAAGAACGATAGATTTATAATTGGTTATACCAAAAAATACCTTCCTCCGGGGGCTAAAATATTTGAAGGTGGATGCGGACTGGGAGGCAAAGTTTGCGCTCTTCATTATCATGGATATGATGCCTATGGGGTTGATTATGCAAGGGAAACTGTCAGAAAAATCAATCGATATGCTCCAGAGTTGAAAATTAAGGTTGGAGATGTCAGGGATTTACAATTTCCGGATAATTTTTTTGACGGTTATTGGTCATTAGGAGTAATAGAACATTTTTATGATGGTTACGAAAGAATTGTCAGTGAAATGTTTCGAGTGCTTAAGCCGGAAGGATATCTTTTCCTGACGGTGCCTGTAATGTCCACTCTGAGAAAAGCTAAAGTAAGGCTAAAAAAATATCTTGAATATAAAGAGTCCGAAGAGATGAGAGATAGTTTTTATCAGTTTGCGTTTGACCCAAATGACGTTATTAATGATTTGGAAAACAGGGGATTCAAGCTGGTCGATGTGAAACCCTGTGATGGTATTAAAGGCTTGAAAGACGAAGTCTTGATATTAAAACCTTTTCTGCAGTATCTATATGATAAGAAAAATCGTGTTTCAAGCTTGGTAAGAGGAATATTAGATATTGTATTTAGGCGTTTTGCAAACCATATATGCCTGTTTGTTATGCAGAAGGTTGAGACAAATTGAACTTGATAAGGAAAGTGCTTTCAGACCAGAACGGAGGCTTTGAGCTTATAAAACCAGACAACTTTATTGATGCTCCTGTGATTTCAGTTGTAATGTCAGTTTACAACGGCCAAAAATACTTGCGTGAATCAATTGACTCAATTCTGAATCAAACCTATAAGAACTTTGAGTTTATCATTATCAACGACGGCTCAGAAGATAATAGTCTGGATATGCTCCTTGAATACCAAATTGGGGACAACCGAGTCTTAATAGTAAACCAAAACAATGTTGGGCTGACACGTTCACTAAACAGGGGGGTAAAATTAGCTACATCTGAATACATAGCCCGCCAGGATGCCGATGATATCTCTATCCACAGCAGGCTCGAAAAACAACTCAATTATATGGAAAATCATCCGAAAGTAGCAGTGATTGGTTGCTTTGGAGATGTATTCAACGTCAATGGTGTTCTCCGAACGGGCAGAGACTCCAAGTTCTCTCGAGAGGGAATAAAGCGACACCTGGCAAGTAAAAATTTGTTCATGCACGGCTCAGCAATGGTGAGAAAATCATGCTTGGCAAAAGTTGGTTTCTATCGTGAATTTTTTCGCCATTCACAGGATTATGATTTGTGGTTGAGATTATCACAGTATTTTGACATTGATATTTTGCCTGAATGCTTGTACCAATATAGAGTCACTCCTCAAGCGGTAAGTGTTTCCCGGTGGCTGGCTCAAAAACAATACGCCGATATTGCAAAAAAACTCCACGCAGAGCGGCTTGCAACGGGTAAAGATTCATACAATAAGTTCGTCCGGTCCTATCCGGACGGTTTGCCTGTCCGCGATGAGGCAGCAGGCAAATATGAGTACCACCTTTTTTTAGCCAGGGAATTCGTAGGCGGCAACAAGTTAAAGGACGCGCGCAGAGAACTACGGAAACTCTGGCAGTTGGGATGCCGAAAGCCAGAGATGCTCTATTTGCTTTTAAAAAGCCTGCTCGGGACGAGATTGCTTAACTTATGTAGACAGCTGAGAACACTAATATTTGAAATTGAGGCGTGAATTTGTCTTGACAAACATGGATGTAAAACGTCCTTTATCAAAAGACACCGATGTTGTGGTTCTGATCCCACATTACAACAATCTTGAAGGATTGAAACAGTCGCTGTTTACTGTATCTCAGTCTGTCATACCTGTTGATGTGCTGGTTGCAGATGATGGCAGCAGTACCTTGGTTGAAGAGGAACGGTTACGGCAAATACATCCTTCGACCACCGTGTTGCACTGGCCAACAAATGAAGGTGTCGAACATGCCCTCAATCGTGGGCTCCAATATATCTGCGACCATAAGCCGTACAAATATGTTGCACGCCTTGATGCCGAAGATATCTGTTCTCCGGACCGCTTCGCCAAACAAAGAGAGTTTTTGAAAAACAATCCCGATGTTTTTTTGGTAGGTTCGTGGGCCCTGTTTGTTGACCGCTCTGGCAAACCGCTCTGGCGGTTTTGTCCGCCGGTTAAGCACGAATACATCCAGAAGAGAATGTTCTTAAATAACATGTTTTGCCACCCCACCGTGATGTGCCGCCTGGAAATATTCAAAGAAATCGGGTTTTATTCCACTGAACATCCTTCTGCTGAGGATTTCGAACTTTTCTTTAAAGTTGCCCGACGATTCAAAGTGGCCAATATTCCCGAGTATCTGGTGCGCACATTTGTTACGCCTGGTGGTATTTCGTTGGGCTGGCGCAATCAGCAGTTAAGGTCGCGACTTAGAATTATACTCGATAACTTTGATTTTTCATTCTGGGCCTTTTACGGGTTGACGCGTAATCTTCTTTTGTGGCTCCTGCCTTATTCTTTAGTACAAAATCTGAAGTGTCGGTTGTTCAGACCTTAGATTTCAAAGTTGACATGAGGGTCGGTTCTGGTAAAACTAATGGTATTAAGCATAGTATATGGGCAGGATTGGTCTGGTAGTTAACCGATGTCAGTGGTGTTTTTATGGGGCAGATATGACCAAGACAGAGAACAAGCCAACCGTCAGCATCATTATCCCAACCTATAATCGAAGGCAATTAATAGGTCGTTCTGTTAAGAGTGTACTTAACCAAACCTATCGGGATTTCGAAATTATTGTTGTCGATGATGCCTCAACCGATAATACTGAAGAAGTTGTAAATGGCTTCGATGATGAAAGGATTAGATACGTTCGGCACGATAAAAATAGAGGAGAGGCTGCAGCGAGGAACACAGGAATAAAAGTCGCCAGATGCGACTATATAGCGTACCAGGACAGTGACGACGAATGGTTTCCTGAAAAACTGGCCAGGCAGATAGAGCTTTTAGAAGATGCATCACCTGAGGTAGGTGTTATATATACGGGATTCTGGAAAACAGAGAACCGTAGGAGAACCTATATTCCATTTTCCTGGGTGAGTCAAAAGGACGGAGATATACATAAAGAACTTTTGAAAGGCAACTTTATAGGAAGTCCGGTTGTTCTTGTAAAAAAGGAATGTTTCAGCGAGGTGGGGTTGTTTGACGAGAGGCTCCGCAATCTTGTAGACTGGGAAATGTGGCTTAGGATATCGAAGCACTATCATTTTAGGTGTGTCGATGAGCCATTAGTGGTTGCACATTATGACTCGGATAATGCTTCCGACGATCCGGACAGCCTCATTGAAGCGCTGGAACTGGTTCTGGAGAAGAACTGCGACGAATTCGAGGTGGAGAAAAAGCTGCTGGCGAAACACTGGATAAACATTGGTAATTTACTGGTCGCAAAGGGCAGCGTAAAAAAAGGCCGTCACTATATAGTTAATGCTCTTAGGTTATATCCGTTTAGTATGCGCTTGCTATCGGCGGCTTTTTTGGCGTTTTTCGGCCTTTATGATAAGGTTATCCGTACACTTCACAGCACAAAAAGTAGCAGAATAAAGGCATAAAATGGCTCGGCCTGCAATCTCAATCTGTATGGCAACATATAATGGGGAGCAATTCCTAAGGCAACAGATGGAATCTATCATTGCTCAGTCTAATCAGGACTGGCAGCTTTTAATTCGAGATGACGGGTCAGACGATAATACCGTGCGCATCGTAGAAGACTACGCAGGCCGTCTGCCGGGTAGAATCAGCTTGGTTGCGGATAATGGAAGTCGTTTGGGAGCGAGTTTGAATTTCGGAAAATTACTGGAGTATGCCGACACTGAATATATTATGTTCAGCGACCAGGATGACGTATGGCTGCCGAACAAAATTGAACTGACACTAAATGCGATGAAAGCGGCCGAGCAGATTTATCCGGACAAACCCATATTGATACACACGGACCTGCAAGTCATGGATTCTGAATTGAACACTATTGCAAATTCGATGTGGACTTATCAGAAGCTTTTTCCTGAGGCGGGTGATGATTTAAACAGGATTATGGCCCAAAATGTTGTAACAGGCTGCACGATAATGATAAATAGAAAAGCCAGGGCCGTATCCACACCTGTTCCAGGCGAAGCTGTAATGTACGATTGGTGGCTCGCTCTTAATGTGTGCAGGTACGGAAAAATTGTTTATGTGTCAATTCCGTCCATCCTCTACCGGCAACATTCCAGCAACCGGCTGGGTGCGCAAAAGGCACGGAAGATAGATATCACTCATTTTTTGAAGAAGCTGTGCTGCATAAGAAAACTACTGTCGGCCCACTATCGAATGTTAAAAAGATTTAACCCTCGTGCCAGTTTTTGGTTGCTGCTGTTAAATAAAGCCTTGATAAAAACCGCCCAACGATTCAGATAAACACCTTAAAATACATGTTGACCAAAGAATGATTACCATAATTGTCCCTACCTACAACGCCTCAAAATATCTGTCTTCTTTACTTACAAGACTTGAATCGCAAACAGTCAAAATTTATGAATTGATAGTAGTAGATTCATCCTCAAATGATAATACTGTAGATATTGCTCAATCTCATCAAGCTAATATTATAACCATTCCACAATCGGAATTCGACCATGGCGGAACAAGAACTTTAGCAGCTATGGAAGCAAAAGGCGATATCTTAGTTTATTTAACCCAGGATGCCTTGCCATACAACGAATATGCTATTGAAAATATCATTAAGCCTTTTACTGATGACAGAGAAATTGGCGCCACTTTTGGAAGACAATTGCCATATCCCGAAGCATCTGTCTTTGCAGAGCATCTGAGGTTGTTTAATTATCCTAACACTTCTTACACAAGAGTTCTGAACGATAGGAAAAAGTACGGTATCAAAACAGTTTTCTTGTCCAATTCCTTTGCTGCCTACAGAAAAACTGCATTGAAAGAAATTGGATATTTTAAAAGCGGTTTACCTTTTGGAGAAGACGCCTGCGCCGGCGCAAAAATACTTCTAAAAGGATATAAAATCGCTTATGTTGCTGAAGCGATGGTACTACATTCCCACAGTTACACCGCCTGGCAAGACCTCAAGCGGTATTTTGATATGGGGATATTTCATAGGATGGAAAATTGGCTTTTAAGAGAATTTGGGAAAGCCGAAGGTGAAGCAATTAAGTACGCAAAATCGGAGTTCAGATTTTTGCTGAGGAAAAGAAAGTCTTACTTGTTTCCCGAATTCATATTGAAAACCTTTATGAAATATTTGGGATATAAGTTGGGGATAGGTTATGAACGCATAAGACCGTGGGTTACAAAGACCAAGCCTGTTATAGTGCCTTCACTTCCAGCAGACGCAACAACGCAGCGCAAGGAACGATTCAGAATGGCTTTTATCTGTGACTGGTTGACTGCCATGCGGGGTGGGGAACGCTGTTTGGAAGCTATATGCGAGATTTATCCGGATGCCGATATCTTCACATTGGTACACTTTCAGGGCTCTGTGTCGCGAACAATAGAGTCGCACAGAATATACACTTCATATATCCAGCGGCTGCCTGGCGACATAAAAAATTTCAGAAAATATCTGCCTCTTTTCCCGCACGCAATAAGGCAGTTCGACCTGAGCGACTACGACTTCATCTTAAGTTTTAGCCATTGTGTCGCCAAAGGCGTTAAGGTTCCGCAAGGCGTACCGCATATATGTTATTGCCATACTCCGATGCGCTATGCCTGGCATATGCGGGAAGAGTATTTGAGTAAATACAATGGGCCTGAGAAATGGGGCGCTGATGTCCTGCTTGATTACCTCAAGAACTGGGACAGAAAATCCTCGTCCGGCGTAACACACTTTATAGCTAACAGCAAAAACATTCAAAACCGAGTAAAGCAGGCCTACAATAGGGATTCAGTAGTTATTTACCCTCCGGTTGAATGTGATAGATTCGCCGTTTCCAGCGATGACAACGGCCGGTACCTTATTGTTTCTGCACTGGTGCCTTATAAACGAATAGACATAGCGATTGAAGCCTTTAATGGGATTGACCGAAAACTTACAATTATAGGAAATGGCCCCGAGTTACCCCATCTCAAAAGTATAGCATCAGCTAATGTCTCCTTTGTTGATGATGCCGATGACAATGAAGTTGTCGAATATATGAAAAAATGCAGGGCCTTGATATTTCCCGGCGAAGAGGATTTTGGCATCGTGCCGCTTGAAGCACAGGCCTGTGGTAAACAGGTGATAGCTTTTGGCCAGGGCGGAGCATTAGAAACGGTAATAGGATTGGACAGTGCTCAAAATACAAAAGCGAATGCGACGGGAGTGTTCTTCTTTGAACAAAGCCCCGAAGCGCTGCAAAAAAGTTTTTTACTATTTGAAGAAAAAAAGGAGGAATTCGACCCCCGGAAATGCCGTGATAATGTACTTAGATTTGACCGCTCCATCTACCAGCAATCAATGCAAAATTATATTCAATCCGTCATAGCTGAAAACCACTAACCCTACTGACCAAGTTTAGACTAATGCTTTTGTCTATAAATAATAACTTTAGGTTTTTTGTCATTGCCCACGATAGAAAAAACCTCTTTTGTTTGTAGCATCTCTGCCTCAGCTGGCGTATCCTTTTGGTTTTTGAATATTTTTACTGCATATTGGGCTTCTTCGGGAATCGCCTGACCGGCATATCGGACACTTCTTCGGCCGGAATAAAAACCGATACGAATATCAGAAACTGCTATAATATCTTTTTCACTGGTATTCTTTACGAGCCATTGGGCAGCATCCCGATAGCTCTGTTTTTCTATACGTATAGGTCTTAGTAATTTTGGACCGCATATAGAAATACCAATTACGAACAAAACTAAAAACCAAAAGTTCGTATTGGCTTTGATAGCAAATAATCGTTCCATCGTTTTGGAGAACTTCTTATCGAGCCAGCAGGCTAACGCCTGCAAACCAACAGGAACATAAAAAATTGTAAACACTACTAATGGCAAAGTGTGTCTTCTGCTCATATAGCCGAATTTGCAATATAGCAATATCATTGTAGGTACGTTAAGGGCAATAAGGGCGAGTATAAAAACCCTTTCTGGCTCGCGCCAATTTCGCTTTCTAAAATACTTGTACATACCTATTAATAAAGCCGGCACAAAAAACCACATCAGCGTCTCACCGACTCTTTGCACCAGCTTGTCCAAAGCCCCCGCAATATCTGATGGTGCAAAGCTGGCGGCATATATACTATTTGAGCAGATTTGGATTTCCTGTCCATAAACTTCAGAGCATCGGGTATTGGGCACGAACTGAACTAACTGCTTTTTAGGAAATGCCGCTCCCTTCAGTTTCATATACGGCCCGGCTACAACCAAAAAACCAATCAGCAGCAAAGCGAACGCAAATACTGCCTTACGTTTGCTTATAATCCGCCCGGAATAGAACAGCTGCAGTCCCAACCACAAAGTACCAAACACAACCACCTGAGCGCACTCAGGCCGAATTAGATACCCCATACCGCCTGCCAGTCCTGAGAAACCAAACACCCACCATTTCCTACTTACCGCTCCCCATATCAACAGCAAAAGGCCAGCTGACAAAAAGAAAAGATGCGGCCAATCACTGAGGGCATCACTTCCAAGCTTCGCAAGGTCGGGAAGCAGGATGAGAATTAAGATAGCCCAAAAACTAAGGCTCTGCCCTATAATCTTTTTGCCCAAAAGATAAAGTAATGCTACAGTGAGCAATCTAAATAGTAAGGCCACAGCTTGAGCGGAATAAATCCAGCTCCACAGTGATGAACCATCATCTCCTATTTTCGCTATTTTATGTGCAACAATAATTAGGAAGGGATAACCGGGGTGCTGATATTCACTCTTCATCGTCTCAAAGGGGGTAATCTCAAGATTTCTGGCGTATTCTATGAAAGTTATCCCATCTTTTGCAATAAGAATTGCTGTGCTAATAAGATATATACCAACGCAAAACGCGATCGCCAGCAGAATTGAGGTATGAATGATAGTTCTATTTCTACTGGATTGTTCATCCATTGTTTTAATACGCATTTCTGCTTTTTATAATACGCCAGGG
>CAZTWR010000049.1:0-10278 GCA_964618055.1 uncultured Pirellulales bacterium
CTTCTATACCTGCCATAGCAAAAACCACCGGAATGTTTGTGCCTTTGGTGGCGGCCTTAGCGGCTAAGGCCGGCTCGGTGGGAAATGCGAAAATCAGGTCAACCTTATCGGCCACAAATTTCCTGACAACTCGCTCTACTCCAGCAGGGTCGGCGCTCAATTTCTGCAAGTCATAAATGATGTTCTCACTCTCTACGTAGCCTAACTCGGTCATTTTGGCCTTGAAGCCATCTGCTATATTGACAAAGGCTTCTGCGCCAGACACGATACCCACCCGATACACCTTTTCCTGCGTTTTTTTGCCGCAACTGCTCAAAGCCGCACAAACCACAACTAACAGGGTTAAAACCAGCATTTGCCGCTTGGATTTAATTTGTTTACTTAGATCCACTCTAATCACCTCTTTTTAAACATTTTTACCTTAATTCCTCCGGTAATTCCTTGTTTTCTTCACTTCAAGCTTCGATATTTTAACGAATTATCTCATCTGCCCTGCTCAATAACCCTTCGCTCACATTCAGCCCGAGTTCCTGAGCCGCTTTGTAATTGAGCTGAAAATAGGGCTCAGCTGAGACAACCGGGATAGTGCCGGCTGGGGTACCTTTCAATATTTTGTCGGCTAGGGGCGCAGCTTGTTTGCCTACATTGACATTGTTAACATGCACACCAAAAACAGACTCACAGTCTCCTACAACCATTAAGGCACCGGCAATCGGAATTTTATGTTCAGCCGCAAACCTACACATTACTTCAAAAGCATCAGGCGTCACGGCAAGGGGCTCAGCTAAAAACAGTACAGCATCCATGCCAATATCAGCCGATTTGGCACGTGCATCGAGAAGAGCCTTGAGTTCTGCCGCATTAGAGGCAGGAGCTTCTATCAACGTTACACCCGCGGACGCTGCTGCTATTCTCAACACCTCTAATTGACTGGCTACAATAGGATAACCTCGCTGATAGGGTATCCACATTCGTTTGGCCTGCGGTGCCAACTCGCACATAATCTCAAAACGCTGGAGCGCGATGTCTGGGCCAGGGTAGCGAACACCAGTGATATTCCCGCCTGGTTCGCGCACACTATTGACCAAACCAGTGCCTTCTATGTTGGCAACGGTAAAAACCACGGGGATGTTTGTTCCCTGTGTGGCTACCTTGGCTTCTTGGGATGCTTCGGTGGGAAAAACGAAAATCAAATCAACCTTATCGGCCACAAATTTCCTGAGTATGTTCTTATACGCGGCCATGTCAAAGTCCGTTTTCTGATGGTCATAGACGATGTTCCTGCCCTCGACGTAACCCAACTCTGTCATTTTGGCCTTGAAACCATCGGTTGCCTCGGCAATATAATTTAGGCCAGACAGAATACCCACCCGATACACCCTGGTTTTCTTCTCACTACAGCTACTCAAAAACACAACCACAACCAATAAAGTTGCAAACAATATTTGCCGTCTCAACCCTTGCTTATTTAGAACCATTTTAATCGCCTCATTTTTGTTAATGAATTATCTCATCTGCTCTGCTCAGCATGCCTTCAGGCACCGTTACCCCCAGTTCCTGAGCCACTTTGTAATTTATCTGAAGGTAACTCTCTGATGAGACAACTGGGATGGTGCCTGCTGGGATGCCTCTGAGTATTTTGTCAGCTAGTATTGCTGCTTGTTGTGCTGTTCTTGGGACATCAACATTTATGCCAAAAATAGACCCATAGTCCCCAACTTGCATCATTATACCGCCAATAGGCAACTTATGTTCATATGCAAACTTGCCCATTACTACATAAACATCATCCGTACAACTAAGAGGCTCAGGTATAAAAAATATTGCGTCAAAACCAATATCATCTAATTTATTTCTTTCCTCCAGCTCAGCCTGAATCTCTGCCGCATCGTCTGCTGGAAATTCTATCAATGTTATACCCGCGGCTTCAGCAACCGGATACAATGCCTCCATCTGGTTGACCACAATAGGATAACCCCGCTGATAGGGTACCCACATTCTTTTGGCCTCTGGGGCCAGCTCACGCATGACCTCAAAACGCTTGATCGCGAGATCGGGACCAGGATAGCGAACACCTGTTATATTCCCGCCAGGTTTTCTTACACTATCAACAAGGCCAGTTCCTTCAATGTTGGCAATAGCAAAAACAACAGGAACTTCTGTTCCTCGAGTAGCTGCCTTGGCTGCCATGGATACCTCTGTGGGAAACGTGAAAATCAAGTCAACCTCATCTTCTACAAATTTCTCAAGGATTTGCTGCTCTTTATCCGGTTCAAAATTCGTCCTCTGAATGTCATAAACTATGTTTTTCCCCTCTATGTATCCCAACTCAGTCATTTTTGACTTGAAGCTATCTGGTATCTCACCAATATAATCCAGACCACACAGAACACCTACCCGATACACCTTCTCTGTTTTTCTGGTACAGCCGCTCAAAAGCACAACCACAACCAATAGAGTTGCAAGCAATATTTGCCGCCAAAAAACCCTGTTTATCGTTCTCTTCGCCATGATTACTGTCCTTTTTACATAATAGAGCTGTTCTCTATATAGCCGTTCTTGTTCCTCTCATCTTAAGCTTTTCTTCTTTTTTGCTCTCTGAAGAAAACCTCAGCTGATATTCCACTGCTACTCTTTTTTTTACCCCGTAATCTATCTTTAGAACCTGTAGGTCGCGTTTACACCGCACCAAAGTTCATTCTCATCATTGACTGAATCTTCCATCGATATCTGGTAGTTCAGCGATGGTGTTATAGTCAAATTACCTTTTTTGAAGTCTGTGCTTATACCTAAGGTAGCATGGGACCAATCATGTTCTATAGCGGAACCGGCAAAACCGTCGTTGTAAGTTATGTCTCCAAACAATTTGAAGGCTTGTTTTTCATCTCCAGGCCAGAAGTTAGGTATTTCAAAATCGTATCCCAGACCGAAGACGTGAATGAAACCTTCACATCCCTTGGCGTTGGCGTTGGCGTTGCTCCTACTGGCCCATATATAGCCAAGGTAGTAGCTCGGCGTAATGTAGCCGTCACCTGCTGCAATAAGCTTTGGCCAGAAAAAAGTTGAACCGAATTCCTGACTATCACTCTTGCGGTCGCTAATCTTCGGCAGGCCGTAATAGATGTAGTTAGCAGTGAAGTTAGTGGCATAACGTGTATCTTTAAGAAAAGCTCCTGTGTAGAAAACTGCATAGACCGACTGAGTAGAATTCACAAAACCGCTCGATAACGGATAAGCACGTATGTGTTTCCCGCTGAAACCTGTATCACCCAAAGTTACGCCAGCCGAAGGCAAAAATACTCCGTGGTCATCCAATATATCAATGCCATGCCAGATGTGTTTGCTCTGGACTGTAGCAGTTACGTCAACCGAAATCTTGCCCTCGATACCAGGTCGAATATCCAAAAGGTCAAAACCATACCACAGATACTTGATTAAGGGCATAGCATTTGAGTCAACTGCCAGTTCGCCTTTTTTAGTTTCCTGAGCCAGGCAAATACCCGCCATACTCAACAAAAACACAATACCTATTAGAGTCATTCTGGTCTTCATAATCATTCTCCTTAAAAACTGTAAAAGCACTCAAAAGCCACCCAAGATTGCTGTAGGTAGCTATCTATAATTCGCAATTAGTCAAGAATTCGGCATTTTCCCCTGGGGATATAAGGCAAGAGCTGTTTGCTGGGGCGAGAAAATATCGAATCTCTCTCTGCTCGTGCATCAAGATGAAAAATACCTGTTTTATTGCGTATATTTTGGTTTTCTGGGGTTATACAATCTTAATGTAAGGACAACATTCTCCCGACCCGTTATAAATATCGGACTTGAATACTTCTCACGAAGCACATCTGGAATTTCACACCGCCGAAAATTTCTTACAATCCTTCTCGACCGAGAGAACCGGGCTGTCAGGCCGCAAAGGAATCATAAGAACATTCATGCCTTAGGGAGCGTTGGTAAAAAGAAAGAGTACTGGAAAAGTGGAAAGGATAAATATCAAAAGAAGGCTAGTAACTTACAGCACTAAAGACCGATAGAATTAAGTTGGTTGCAGCCCAAGCTCTTCACCCACATCAGACTCCTTTCAAAATCAAGTACCATCACAGTGTCTTGAAAGCACTGCATCCCTAATAAACCTTGGCAGCCTTCCATAATCGGGCTGTCATCTGAGAAAACCGAAAGTTTCACATTCTTAACAGCCCTGTTCCCCACTTCAATTTTTGGGATAACGCCCCGCTTGCAGGTAAGCCGGGCGATATATGGATAAAGGTCTTTGCCTTCAACCAGCTTAATGTCTTGTATTTTCCTGCTGATCTGGCCCCACAACTCTGCACCAACAGCAAGTCCTCCGCTATTTCCTGTGTCAAGCTGCAATTTGGTTTCCTCCCCGATGATGGGAATATTAACTAAGAGAAAGGTATTACCTTGCGAATCCTCTTCAATCACAAACGAATATCGCATCCACAAGTCTGATTCGTGAGGTTCAAACACTCTATCAAGCGAAAAATCTACTTCTCTTCTTACATTGTCAAATTCAATATACTTGAATTGCCTTAATACTGGTAGTCCGACTATAATAGCCTTGTCCTTAAAAATCGGCAAACCAAACAAATGAACTTCCGCATGTCGCCGTTGATAATAACAGGGCCAGCCAGCCAAGCTCATTTCTCCTATACGTAGCTCGTCCAAATCACATATCCCCCAATTAGCGGGATCGCCACTACTATTTCTAAACGGATAAAATGCGAGTTTGTTTTCTCGAATATGTACATCATTAACGAAAATATCGGTCGATGCACCAGTATCCAGGATAACCGGATATGTTCTGCCGTTATGCAACATGCCCTTAACTACCGACCAGCGGTTTTTGCCGCAAGAGGAATAATGCTTGACTCGGCAGCGATTTAGCTGCTCTGTTCCCTCTTCTATTTGATTCACACAATTCCGGCTTCCGCCAAGTATGTTCTTTGAATACGCGAACCTATTGAGGTGCATTTGAAGTGTATTTGTTCCATTCTCGAGACTGCTTCTATCAACTATCACAACCTGAGAGGATTGAACCGAGCAACCGATTTGCAAAAGCAGAAACAGACTCAACAAAATGCCAAAGATTATCTTTCGCACACCATCTCCTCCAAAAACACGCCCCACAGTATATTAGAGGTATCAACTGATATCACCCTACGCAAAACACAGATTCAAGAGGCAAGCGATTAAAAATCAGTATACCATTTTGGACCTTTTCTGTCAAGCCTTTCCCACTCAAGCTTAGGGGCTGAACCGTAAACCTCTTCGTAGCGACCTGTTGCTGGGTCAGAAATAAGTGCTCTCAACGCTGAATAGCCGCATGAGCCTTATACCATTGTCCTGTTACTGTCCTACTTGGGGAATCACGAATTGTGTGAGGTCATATATGAATAGTAACGTATCGTAGCACATAATTCACTGCAGAAAAAAGGCTTGTGTACTAAGTCTTCATTTTCTAAAATGTTCTAAAATGTGAGGAAGAGAGAGGGTTCAAATCTCGCCCTTTCCGTTTGCCTCGTTCAGTCAACCTTTTCATTCTCTCTGCCAAGGAACCAAAGTATCTGAGTGGGGAAAAACAGCGTTGACATCTTCTGAAAATATTGATATACTTAAAACTGTGATAACTCGCCCGGGTTGGTTATCTATGATATGCGCTGCTTCTGCTACATCGTGGAGAATAGTGAAATCTGCCAAAGAAGGCGACCAAAATAAATGGAGGTAGGGTAATGTCACTTCTCAAAAGCAAAGATGAGGTGAGGGTTTGTCCGAAAACAGGTAAACCTATTGAACACAAAAGCAGACTCCGCTGGCTGAGCTGGCTATTTCCGATTACGGGATTATTAGCTCTAATCTGGTTTTTGATACGTGTAATACCGAAGCCTTCTCGTGCGACATATCCCTGCCAGCGGGTGGCCTTTCCGTTGGCGTCTGGCTTTGTGGTCTGGCTGCTGGCTCTGGCTGGCTCAGCCGCAGCCTACCGGAAGGCAAAACGTTCGCTTGCGCAGGCACGCTACGTAGTCGCTGGAATCTGTATTATCAGCAGCGTGGCATCCATTTATCTCGCAATCAACTTTACCTCTCAGGAAAAAGCCCTTGCTGCCCCGCCACCCCGCGTCCCACAGCCGGCAAATGCCCCTATAGGTATCGCCAAGGGCGTCCAGCCGGGTCGGGTTGCCTGGATTCATGACCCCGATGCCACAACCTGGGGCGGAACAAGTGACGGATACTGGTGGGAACCGAGCCACACGTCTCAAACGGTCGTTGATGAAATGGTCTCAAAATCGCTTCGGGCAATAACCGGCAGAAGCAGTGACTACGCCGCGTGGGATGCTATTTTCCGTTACTTCAATCAGCAGCACGGCAAAGGCGACGTCGGATACCAGCCCGGCGAGAAAATTATGATAAAGGTCAACTTCGTGGGTCTTATCGATTCCGCTACAGGCGGTAGTTATGCCTTTCGGGACAACTACCCGAACACCTCCCCGCAGGCCATACACGCCATTCTCGACCAGCTCGTAAACGTCACAGGGGTAGACGACGCCGATATCACCGTAGGCGACACACTGTGCACGTTCAGTAATGATTACTACGATTATCTTCACTCTGACTTCCCAGACGTGAACTACCTCGACAACCACGGAACCAACGGCCGGGTTAAAACCGGCCTTTCCAGTACTCGCGTTTATTGGGCCGACCCCGCCTCCAACAGTGCAACCAATAAAGATTACGTCCCCAACGCCTACAAGAATGCGAGCTATCTCATCAACTTCGCAAACTTGAAAGGTCACTACAACCAGGCAGGCATCACAGTCTGCGGTAAAAACCATTACGGCTCTTTGTGCAGGGTGCCCAACAAATACGGCTACTACGACCTCCACAGCACGCAAATCTGGAGCGTACCCGGAATGGGGCACTACAGGCCTCTGGTTGACCTGATGGGCCATCCTGAGATAGGCGGTAAAACCGTCCTTTATCTCATAGACGGACTATACCCAAACAAGCACGCCCAACATTGGCCGACCGATTACCCGATAAAATGGCTGACTGCCCCGTTTAACGACGACTGGGCATCGAGCTTTTTTGCGTCGCAGGACCCGGTTGCCATCGATTCTGTCGGCTTCGATTTGCTCTACAATGAATGGTCGGAGGATGTAGACGGCCCCGGAGGGGATGGCGCAGACGACTACCTCCACGAGGCTGCCTTGGCTGACGACCCCTGCTCGGGCACCTTTTATGACCCGGATGGCGACAGTATCGGGCTGGCCAGCCAGGGCGTTCACGAGCACTGGAACAACGCAACCGACAAACAATACAGCCGAAACCTCGACCCAAATGATGGAACCGGTATCGAACTTGTAACAGAACCAGGCCTCATCGGAGATTTCGATGACGACGATAACGTGAGCTTTGAGGACTTTGCTGTTCTCGCTGCCGCCTGGGCCAGCCAGCGTGGAGATGGCAACTGGAACACTGCCTGTGATATCTCAATACCCAGTGATAACATTATTAACCTGTATGACCTGATTGTTTTCTGCGAAAACTGGCTCAAGTAAACAAGCGTATAGCAGAAGAGAGACTTGAAACGCACCGGCTGGCAGAATCGTCAGCCGTTTCTTTTTTATGCACTTGTATTAAATCGATGCAACCACTAAACTAACCCACTGACTCAGAGAGATAGCCGAGTGCCTGGTTGAGGAAATCCTGCAATTCCTTGACCGGCAGGCAAAACGAGTATATAATCGAGTTGCTTTTTAGACAATTAGGCTTTTATTGAAATTGGAGGCACGAAAAAATGGCTTGGAATACTGTAAGAGAAAAGAAAAGCGAGGCAAAAGAGACGGAAGCAAGTAGAGTTGTTGAGGTGCATTCACCAGCCAAAACACCTCCTTCCGACATTACCGGTGAAGAAAAGCCGAAAGGAGAAAAAGATTTGGCCGGTGGTATGGAACTGTTAGATTTGGACTTCCTGTTGAGCATCGTTGAGAATACCGAAGGGAATGATAAGAACGATGTGACAATGCGAAGACTTACTTTCGATGAACTGCTCCGCAGAGAACAGTTGGGCACCATTGATAGCAATGCACTTAAGGTGTATGCAGTGAACGACGGTAATCTTTACGGTAAAACTATCCAGTGTGAGGCAATGAAGGTTCTGACAGAAAGAACCTCGCGCAAGAGCAAACACAGCGGTTAAGCAGGGAGGTTCAGCGATATCTTGATTATGCCGGAGTTTTGAACTTCTTCTTAGACTGTACATTTTCAACAGCCTTGGGGATAACAACTTACCCGTGCCTGGACCTGCCTACGCCAGGGCCTATAGCGAAATAGGCTGATACTTCGATGAGCAACCTTTTAATACAAACAATCCTGGCTGCTCGCAATAGCGACGGTGAGGATACCATCTGGATGCAAATGTTGGTCCTCATCATCCTGGCGGTTTTTCTTGGTATCTTCAGCCTCGTCAAAGCAAAAGCAAATAAGTTCAAAGAACATAACCAGGACCACCCTCAAGACGCCCGAACCCAAGGGTCTAAACGCCACCGGCACTGGCAAGTCCAGCCCCTACCTGGACGTAGTGCCCATCGTGGATTATCGTCTTCAGTTTCAATAGCAGGGCCAAACATTAATGAAAATAGGAAAATTGAACAACCTGTGCCCGAATTCGATGCCTCTGACACGACCGGCCAAGTGAAGTTGAAAAAAGAGTTGGCCTGGGAAAGAACGAAAGATTTGAACGGCGGTATGGAGCTATTAGAGCTGAATTTCCTCCTTAGCATCATTGAGAATACCAATGGCGATGATGAGAAGGATGTGATTATCCGCAAGCTCAACTTTAAAGAACTGCTTCGCAGGGGAAAACTAAATCAGGTTAACAGCAATGTGCTTAAGATATATGCCATAAATAAGGGTAATCTTTACGGTAAGGATATTCAGTGCGAGGCAATGAAGAACTTGGCAGAAAGAACTACAATAGCAGCAAAAGTAGCAGCTAAAGATACAAGCAATTAGCGAACTTAACGCAGAACCAGGGCAAAACAAAGTCGACTAAGTCAAAGTACCTCTTAATTCTAAGAAGAGGGTAGGCATTTAGGGATAATAGAACCAAAAAATGAGAGTACTGGGATTCGAACCCAGGACCTACGGCTTAAAAGGCCGTTGCTCTACCGGCTGAGCTACACTCTCGATATCCGTTAAAACTATCAAAAGTTTACATATACAAAATCTTTTTGCAAGAAAATTAAACCTCCTGCACTATTTAGTTGCTACTTACTAAATACTATCCACCGGCGGCTATTCACTATTTACGTTGACACTTTTGCCCCTAAAAGGTAGCATAACAGCTTTGAAATTGTTGGAATGTTGAAAAATGGCTGATGTAACTTTGATTACCGGCGATGGAATTGGTCCAGAAATTGCAGAAGCTGCACGCAGATGCATTGACGCCACAGGCGCTGCAATCAACTGGGAAATCGCCGAGGCTGGCTCAGATATAATGGAAAAGGCAGGCACGCCGCTACCGGATGCCACCGTCGAATCGATTAAGAGAAATGGTGTTGCATTAAAAGCGCCTGTTACTACACCGGTCGGAAAGGGCTTTAGGAGTATAAATGTGCATCTTCGTCAGATGCTTGATTTGTATGCCTGTCTGCGACCGGCCAAAAGCTATAAAGGCGTGCGCAGCAAATTCACCGATATCGACCTTGTGGTTGTGCGCGAAAACACCGAGGACCTCTACGCAGGCATCGAATTTCAAAAAGGCAAAGATGACACGGCTGAAATTATCAACTGGATAAACAAACACAGCAAAAGACGAATTGCCCCAGATTCAGGTATAAGCATAAAGCCGATTTCGGTCAAGGCTACGGAACGTATAGTTCGTTTTGCATTTGATTACGCCCGCAAAATGGGACGCAAAAAGATAACATCCGTCCACAAGGCCAATATTATGAAATTCTCAGATGGCTTATGGCTTGAGGTAAGTCGAGACGTTGCAAAGAAATATTCTGATATCGAATTCGAAGACCGTATTGTTGACAATATGTGTATGCAGTTAATTCAAAAACCCGAACTTTATGACGTCATTGTGCTGCCAAATCTTTATGGGGACATCATAAGCGATTTATGCGCCGGCTTGGTCGGCGGACTGGGCGTGGCGCCTGGTGCAAATATAGGTGACAAGGTGGCTATCTTCGAGGCGACCCACGGCAGCGCACCAAAATACAAAGGCAAAAACAAGGTCAATCCCACCGC
>CAZTWR010000050.1:0-10239 GCA_964618055.1 uncultured Pirellulales bacterium
GCCGGCCCGCTGATTCGTTTGCGGTTTTGCTGGATGATATTGTGGCATAAATCGACACATTCCGGGCAAATAAAGACGTTGTTGGGGCCCTCTATGAACGTATCGGTCTGGCTTGACGACCGGCCGCAGAAGCTGCAGATTGCCTTAGATTTTTTACTATTCGATTGCTTGGCCATGATTATTTTCCTATTCTCAGGTTAAATTTCTTCCACTTTATATATTGTAGTTTTGAGCGGCTATTTAGGCAAGTTATTTGCTTGTGCTAAAGTTACTTTAAGAGAGTTCAATTTTTCAGCCCATAACGGTGGAATATCGGTGAAGCTGTTTTCGAGGACTTCAATGGTATGCAGGACTTCTTCCTTTTTTGTCTGTGGGCATTTAGACCAGCAGTAAAGCTCATAAAATTTTGCTCGCCACCATTTCCAGTCCTGCTGGTTTGCTTCTGGCAGTTTGTTTTTTCGTATTTTGGCGATTTTTGCCCATGATCGAGCAGCCTTGTCGAATTCAACCTGCTCGCAGAATAGTCTGGCCCGGCAGCGAAGCAAATCGACATTGGCGTCTTTACCCTCTCCGGCGAGATTGTTGAGCAGCTTATCGGCTTCTAATAGTTTTTCCTTGTTTTTATCTGCTGTGAAGACAGATATTTCCGCCAGAAATAGGCCTGATTGCCGGTTGTTGAGGCTTAAATAGCAAAATTGAGCTAATTTTCTGCAATTCTCCATCTGGAGCGAATAAGGATTGGCTGGTTCTGTTTCAAACTCGTCGATTTTCTCAATGACTTCAGCCAATAGCTCCATAACTGTGGGGGCAAGTGAACCGCTGTCATCCTGAATGGCTAAGAGCATATGGTGAGTTGATTCGTCCAATCTTGCTAACCGCTGAAGCGCCTGCGCCTTGAATAAATCAAGGTTTATACCGCCGGTGGTTTCAGCCTTTGTTAAGGTTTCTAACACTTTTTCTGCTGAAGTTTTGTCCTTTGATTCAAGAAGCGATTGACAATATATGGTTATCGCCTCGGCGCGTAGTTTGTTACTGTTTTTATCCTGACCGTGGCAGCTTAATATAAAATCACCTAATTTTTCGAGTGGTTCACTTTGCTGCTGGTGGGTGCCATCGCGTGTATTTTGCATTGCCTGCAATATGAGGTCTAATCTTGCTTTGTTGCGCCAGTTTCCAGCGGGTCGGTTGGCTATTTTTTCTAACACTTCTTTAGTTTTTGTATTCTGGCCGCAATTGTTCAGGATGATGGTATAAAGATATTCCAGCTCTTCGTCGATTTTTTCACCAGCTATTGTGTAGTAATTCTCAAAAACTTGGAGGGCAAGGGGGCAATTAAGTGAATCTGTGATGAAGAGGTTATATGCGAGCCGTGCAGCTTGTTCGGCGATTTTGTAGGGTTCGATGTTCAGTCTGTCGTTTTTTTGCTGCTGTTGTAGTTTACTTGCCTTTACTAAAAGATTGACCGCTTTGGTTGGTGACGATTCTGCTAATGTTGTTGCTGTGACATAAAGTATCAAAGGCGTCTGAAGTTTTTCTGTGTTTGAGAGGCAGCTTAACAGTTTTTTATAGTTTTTAGTTTCATCTTTCCATGCGGTTTGTACTGCAAGTTCTGCTTCAAAAACGCTGATTTGCTCTAAGTTTTCTTCAGTTGTTTGCCTTTGGGAGATACGATTAACTAAATCTGCCAAAATGAGAGAGCCGATGAAATCTTCTGTTTGAGGCCAAAGTGAGACGGTTTTTTCAAAACCTTCAGGGTCATATTGGCGCTGGAGAAACATCAGTGATAGAATCAATTCTAAATATCTGTCCTGCCAGTTTGACTGAAGTTTTTTAACTAATATATTTAACTGATTTGTGTCAGCGCGGCTGAGTAATTTTATTTTCTCTATTGCAGCTGTGGTCGGCCGATAAATGTCGGAGTAAACAACAAATGCTTCAAATTCTCTTACTGCTGCGTCCTTGTAAGATGGTTCTGTTTGGGCAAGTAAAGCCAGCGTTTTACCTCGTATAAGATTTGGGCTGAATTGCTTGTTGCTTTTGGCAAGCGCATCTATTTCACTAAGTATTAAATGCAGTATTTGGTCTTGCTGTGGGTGCTTGGATGTAAGCGCCAGGTAATAATCAATTTTGCACTTGCTTAATTTGGTGGTGTAAATATCGGCAGAGAGCTTTCGCCATAGACCTGTCGAGCCATATCTTTGGTCCCAATCGTCGCTCCGGTAATCTTCGATTTGCTGCTTCAGTGTTTCCTGCTTCTTTATGATTGTTTGCAGCTTGTCGCTGGTGCTTTTGGCGAGTTTGTACAGATTTTCTTTATCGTCGCTGGTTAAAAATTTGCCACTGTATTCATACTGCATACGGAGCTTAAAGCTTTGTTGCATAAATGTATCGGCGGTCAGCTTTGCATTTTCGACCAAGCTGTTGATAACCTCTTCGGTCGGCGGTGCGTCGGCTAAACTTGTGTCTGCAGATAAAAATAAAACCACCATACAGAGGGTGGCTACGATTTTCGAGGTATGTTTATTTGTGGTACCCACCCGGCTTACTCCGTCATTTCGAAGGTAATATTAGTCAGTCCAGCTCCGTAAAGCAGATTATATATTTTTGCCAGGTGCTGCCATTTTACGTCGGGTGTGCAGACAATTTCTATCGGGTCGGTAGCTAATCTTTTCTGAGCAAGCAGGCAGTCTTTGGTTTTTTCCATCAAGACAACTAAATCCGCCTCGATGTTTTTATTTTCTATTTGGACGGTGTGGAGCTGGCTTATTCGGACGAGGCAGCCGGAAGGCGTTGCAGAAATATGTATTATCAGAGGCTCAGGTTTTCCAATTGTTTGTTGCTGTGTGTGTGCGAGGGGCAGTTGGAACGGCAAAAAATCCTCCTGCGGTCTGAACTTTGCTGCGACAAGGAAAAATATCAGCAGCAAAAATATCATATCTATCATCGGTGCCATGCGTAAAGTAAAGGGGCGCCTCCGGCTGGTAAAAACCCCTTTAAAGACATTTCTTTGCATAGTTTCGTTTTTCTCCGCAGTCTTAAGGACTCCTTACGGAGGACGCCTGGCGGCGATAGCATATGGTTTTCTTTTTTAGCTCTGCCACAGGTATACACTATTTTTTGGCGAATTCAGCACCTCGTTGCAGGGCTTTGATGTTGAGCGGCAATGTATGATGATAGCGTTTGGCAAGTACGTCCGGCAGGCTTTCTGCAGCTGCATCGGGGTTAAAGAGACTGCGTTTTTGCAAATATGCGCCCAGAGCTACCATATTAGCAGCTTTTCGATTTCCTAATTCAATGGCAATATCGTCGGCGGGCACCGCTAATATATCGGTTTTCTGGTCTAATTCGGGTTGTATATCAATCAAAGAGCTGTTCATTATCAGCAGCCCGCCGGTTTTAACTCGGGGTGCGAATTTGTTCAGAGAGGCCTTGTTCATTACAATCAGCGAGTCAGGCCTGCTGACCAGCGGTGAGGCAATTTTTGTCTCTGCGATAACAACCATACAATTGGCGGTACCGCCGCGAACTTCGGCGCCATAAGAGGGCATATAGGTTACCTCTTTGCCGCTCTTCATTGCCGTGCATGCCAGCAGTTTGCCGGCCAGCATAACCCCCTGACCGCCAAAGCCGGCAATAACAACCTCTTCATAAAATTCGTTTCTTGTCTCTGGCATATCATATTTCGTGCCCCGCGTCAGGGGTCACGTCTTTTAAGCGTCCCAGCGGGAAGACTTTTGTCATTTCGTTTTCGAGCCATTCCATTGCCTTGGCTGGGGTCATTCTCCAATATGTTGGGCAGGGGCTCAGCACCTCAACCAGTGACAGGCCCTCGACACCATTAAGCTGCAGTTCGAATGCGTGTTTGATGGCCTTTTTGGCCTTGCGTACCTGGGCAGGGTTGCTCAAGGCGCATCGCTCAATATAAATTGTACCCGGTAATACTGCGAGTAACTCGCATACTTGCAGTGGATAACCCTGGCCGATGGCCTTTCTTCCCTGTTGTGTTGTTGCAGTTGTCTGGCCGAGGACGGTCGTTGGCGCCATCTGGCCGCCTGTCATTCCATAGACGGCATTATTGATAAAGACAACCGTTATTT
The DNA here is from genome assembly GCA_964618055.1 of uncultured Pirellulales bacterium. Lineage (GTDB taxonomy): Bacteria > Planctomycetota > Phycisphaerae > Sedimentisphaerales > Anaerobacaceae > CAYYFT01. Next base: position 4,098 of record CAZTWR010000050.1, read on the forward strand.
GTTCACCCCTGTGGGCTGCGTGCAGGATTTCCGCAGCGCCAATGGATGCCAGGTCGCCGTCACCCTGATATGAAAAGATTATTTTGTCGGGGTTGGTTCTTTTCATTCCCGTTGCCACTGCGGGTGCTCTGCCGTGCGCTACCTCGACCATATCCACGTCGAGGTAATCATACGCCAATACCGCGCATCCTACTGGTGCTATGCCGATGGTCCGGCCGCGTATGCTAAGCTCATCGATTGTCTCTGCTATCAATCGATGAGCAATCCCGTGGCCACATCCGGGGCAATAATGCGTCACGCAGTCTTTAAGAGTGGGTGTTCGCTCAAATACTGTCTTCATCTGTTACTTTTTTGCAGGTATTGTCAACTGTCTTATTTTTTCTAAAACTTCGTCAACTGTAGGCACGCCGCCACCAGCTCGTCCGAAGAATAATACCGGAACTTTTCCAGCTATAGCGAGTTTTACGTCATCGACCATCTGGCCGCAACTCATTTCCACGGTCAGGAAAACCTTAAAGTCATCGGCGGCCCTTCCGATTTGCTCTGTTGGGAAAGGCCAGAGGGTGATGGGACGTATCCAGCCGGCCTTGATACCTTCCTTCCTTGCTCTGTCTACAGCGTGGCGCACGATTCTCGCTGCGATGCCATATGCAACCACTACGATTTCAGCATCGTCAACTTCGTGCTGTTCGCAGAGGACTTCTTTTTCCTGCACCTTTTTATATTTGTCCTGCAGTTTATAGTTAAGCTGTTCTAGCACACCCTCGCCGAGCCATAGAGACCTGATAATGTTTTGGTCTCTGCCGTCTGCTCCGGTCAGGGCCCAATCTTTGTCAGGTAGTTTTCGGCGTGGTTTTTTGTTCAGTGTTACCGGTTCCATCATCTGGCCAAGGATACCATCGGCGAGGACGAGAACGGTCATACGATACTGGTCGGCCAGGTCGAATGCCAGCGGCATACAGTCGACGAGCTCCTGGACGCTCGATGGCGCTAGTGTGATGGTTCGATAATCACCGTGTCCACCGCCACGTGTGGCCTGGAAGTAATCGCCTTGTGATGGTGCGATATTACCCAGGCCCGGCCCGCCCCGCATTACGTTGACTACCACCGCTGGCAACTCTGCACCTGCTAGATAGCTCAATCCTTCCTGCATCAGGCTGATGCCGGGACTGGATGAACTTGTCATTGCTCTTTTGCCGGTGGCCGAAGCTCCGAAGACCATATTGATCGCTGCCAATTCGCTCTCGCTCTGGACAAAGACCCGGCCTTCCTCTGGCATCCGCTTTGACATATATGCGGTGATTTCGTTTTGCGGCGTAATAGGATAGCCGAAATATGCATCAAGGCCGGCAATGATAGCTGCTTCTGCGAGGGCCTCATTGCCACACATTAGAATCCTTTCGCCGGCCCTGCTGGAAGACTGCCCTTTTTCTGCCACTTTTGTTTCTTTTGTAGGATCTGTAATGAGACTCACGTTTTTTCCTTGATTGTGGCCGGTTTATGCTTCTTAGTTGAGTCGGCGACTGTAGTATTGTCACGATATACTATGATTGCAGCATCAGGACAGATAATAGCACAGGCGGCACAGCCTGTGCAATCTGTGTTGTTTGCTTGTGCAGGGAAATAGCCAATTTTATTCGACTGCTTGGAAATAACGATGCAATTCTTCGGGCATACTGTAACACATAAGCCGCAGCCCTTACAGCGTTGGATATCGATAATTATTTTACCAGCCATTTAAGTCTTTACGCAATGGTTAACTTCTGGTTCGATTCATCCGGCAATTCTAATAGTTGTTGATGGATTTGTAAAGACAAAAGGCGATTAATTCGTATTTCGTGAATCGTGGTTCGTGATTCGATGTTCACCACAATTTCGCCTGTGTATAATTCTGATTGAAAAAACGACCGTTTCAAATCGCTGCTCTTTGCTATTGAAATCGCTCAGCAAAACCCTAAAATAGTTTGGTAAGGGCTGGGTTTGCCCATAGGGAAGTAAACCGACTTGAGTCTTGCCGGCGTCACGCAAAGCAGGACGGCTCTACCGTTAGGTGGTGTTATTCGAGATTGAGTCCATAGGAACAGATTGTGAAGATAGATTACTCCAGTCGATATGATTTTGTTGAAAGGTTCAAGGAACGTAAAGCTGATGGCAAGCCTGGCTGGGCCGACGAAGACAGCTATAAGACAAAGGTAGCAAGAATTGAGAAGTTTCTTGCACGACACGATGTGCCGAGAAATGGCAGGTTTCTTGAGTTGGGTTGTGGTGCCGGAAACATTACATTGTTTATGGCTGAAAAGGGATTTGAAGCCTATGGCATAGATATTGTTGCGGAAGCTATCACTTGGGCAGAAGAGAAAACGAGAAAATCACCTGCAAGCGCTGACTTCCGTGTTGGTAATATTGTGGATATGAGATTTTATTCTGATGGTTTTTTTGATTTTGTTTTTGATGGCGAGACTCTCCACTGTATCATTGGTGAAGACCGTAAGACTTGCTTAGCCAGCGTCTTTCGAGTTCTAAAGCAAGGTGGGCTTTTTCACGTTGGAGCAAACCTCGTAAATGAGGAAGTGAGCAAGTGTGTGGACTTAGATTCCGGCTGTTATTTCGACCCACAAAACCGGTGTCTGTACCACAAGGGTGTTCCATATTATTATCTTTCAAGAGAGAAAGAATTCCTGAAGGAGATTCTGGAAGCTGGTTTTCAGATTGTCCACTCTGAAAAAACTCCTAAGATACCTGAATATGAAGCAATTCACGCAGGTTGGCTGTGGGTGGATGCAATTAAACCGTAGAAAGGCGACGGCTAACAGGATGCTCCCCCTGACCCACAGAACCGTTCCGCGTTTTGCAGGCAATGCGAGATGACCTCGCTCTTTTACTTTGCGAAATTGTAAAAATCTGTGGCAAAGAAAAATTCCCCTAAGTGGGTGGTTTTTTGAGTTCTTCGATTTTCGGCAGGTCTTTTAGTGAGTTCAGGCCGAAGACTTCAAGGAACTTTTTCGTTGTTCCATATAGCAGAGGTCTGCCTACGACTTCGGCCCGGCCTATAATCTTAACCAGTCCCTTGTACATAAGGTTTCTGATTATCTCGCCGACGGCGACACCTCTGATGGCTTCGATGTCGGCACGGATAATCGGCTGTTTGTATGCGATTATCGCGAGAGTTTCCAGAGCTGCGGGGCTTAGTTTGCCGGCATCTCGCACACGGAGTAATTTTTTCAGCCAATGATTGTAAGGACTGAGAGTCATCATTTGGTAGCCGCCGGCGATTTGCTCTATTCTAAATGCGTTGTTGTTGGCCTGGTATTTGTTGTTTAGACTTTTGATGTGCTGGCGGATTTGTGAAGCGCTTGTCCCAACAATATCAGCTAATCGGGCCTCCCTTAGTGGTTCGTCGCTGGCAAATAAAACTGCTTCTGTGACCGACTCAACGGTCGGCTCACTGCTCGCCGCTCGTCGCTCGTCACTCGTGCCTCGTTCGTGTTCTTCTGTCATAGGATTTTCCACTTAAATGGGTCTGCATCTTTTTTACTTATTTTAATCGTTATTTCTTTTACTTGTTTTTGTAGCTGTTTGGCGAATTTTTTTAATATGAAGCGTTCTGAGATGGTATGGCTGAGACAAATGCAGGTTAGATTAGCCTCCTGTGCGGCGAGAGCATAATGATGTTTTAACTCGCCGGTGAGGTACAAATCGCAGTTTTGAGCGATGACTGAATTGATGATTTTGCCGCACGAGCCGGCGCAAACCGCTGCGGTTTTTATTAGTTGCTTTCGGTTTCCGACGATTCCGATAGCTTTTGCTTCAGTGTGCTTTTTTATTCTTTCAATGATTCTGTTTAGTTGCATTGGCTTTTGTAATTTGCCGATTCTGCCCAAGCCGAATTTGGTCGGGCTATTATAGAGTTTGAAGCAATCAAAGGCTGGCGTCTCATAAGGATGTGCCTTTTTCATTGCAGCTATACAATCGTCGAGTTTTTCGGCGGGTACAATCGTTTCGAACCTTGTCTCCGGTACCTTTTCCAATTTTCCTTTCTTTCCGATGGCGGGTCTGGCACCGGCCAAAGGCAGAAAAGTGCCTGTCCCTTCAGTGGCAAAACCGCAGTTACTGTAGTTTCCTATTACGCCGGCACCTGCAGCAAAAACCGCATTTGAAACTTTGGCTGCTGATTCGATTGGAATAAATACAACGAGCTTGTAGTGTACGCCGGCTGGATCGTCAACGTAATCACCGATTGGCTTTCCATTGACAATGCCGATAATCTCTGCGAGGCCATCATTTACACCACCTATGGCTGAGTCCAAAGCGGAATGTATCGAGAAGACGGCTATACCGGCATTAATCAGGTTGTAGACAATGCTGCTTTGGCCCTCAGTGGTGATTTTCTTTAGGCCGTCCCAGATAACAGGATGATAACTTATAATCAAATCTGTTTTTAATCTTTTTGCCTCAGCGAGCACTTCTTTGGTGACGTCGATGGTCAGCAGAATATTTTTCACATTACGCTGCGGGTCACCAATGAGCAACCCCACATTGTCCCAGTCCTGTGCCAATTTAAGCGGGGCTATTTTTTCGATCGCCTCTGCGATGTCTTTTATCTTCATTTGCTTTCCCTGCACTCGGTTTTGATGCATTCATCGAACTTTTTTTGCAGTTTTTTAGTCAACGGCCCAGGCTTTCCGTTACCTACCGTGTGCTTCTCTACGCTATTTACCGGCATAATCTGCATAATCACATTTGTCAAAAAAATCTCGTCAGCATCTAACAAATCAGATATGTAGAGTTTTTTTTCGATAAATTCAATGGAATCTTTTAAGGCGATTTGACAGACAGTCTTTCTCGCTACGCCTGCGAGGACTGGTGTTTCAATCGGCGGAGTGAACAGATGCGAATCCTTGACCAAAAACACGTTGCTTATGCAGCCTTCAGCCAAGCGGTTGTCTACAGTAAACCATAATGCTTCGGCGGCTCTTTTCTGGTGTGCCGATTGAAGTGCAATCATACGCGAGAAATAGCTTGTCGTTTTGTGCCCGTAGATTGGCTCAGCAGTGTTTTGTCTGAACGGGCTCAATATTACGAGGACGCCATTTTTATAGTATTCGGGCGGATAAGGCTGTAACTTTGTGGCGGCGATAAGTAGTGTAGATTTGCGTTTCTCTTCGGGTTCGGACATTGGCCCACCGGTTAGAGTCAGGCGCAGACGTGCATCGGTTAATTTGTTTGCCTTGAGGACCTTGTAGATTGCGTTGGTGATATATTTTCTGTTGTATGTATTGTTTATCGACAGTGCGCCTGCGCTGAAGCTCAATCTGTCCAAATGGTCTTTTAGTGCAAAGACCACTCCGTTGTAGCTTCGCATCGTCTCAAACAGACCTGCTCCATACAAGAGGCCGCTGTCGGTAACGGATACGCCGGCCTTATCGCTCTCGACTAACTTGTCATTTAGAAAAACCTTCTCCATTATTAGCGTATGGCGTACAGCGTTTAGCGTATAGGGTTGAGCATTCTATACAACATTGCGCCAACTTCCTTCAATAGGGTTTCAATGAACAAACTGTTCTTTGTGTATTTTAAATCAATTGACAGCAGATACTGCGTTTCCAATTCCAGAAGAGAACCGTAAGCTACGGAAAGGAATTGGTTGTATTCTGCTTTATGCTTTCTACCATAACCTTCAGCTATATTAGAGGGAATGGATACAACAGCCTTTCTCATTTGTTGAGATAAGCCATAAGTTTCCGTTTTCGGAAACCCTTTTGTCATTTTATATACTTCTAAAACCAGCTTATAGCTTTTCTGCCAAACTATGAGGTCTTTAAATGACTTTGTCTTCATAACTATACGCTATCCGCTCCACGCTGTACGCTATTTATTCCTGCCAATAGCGCTCGTGCCTTTGTGATTGTTTCGTCCCATTCGGCTTCTGCGTTTGAATCGGCGACGATACCACCGCCGGTCTGTGCGAAGGCCATATTGGCCTTGATGATAATTGTTCGTATGGCGATATTCAAGCAGACACTTCCATCGATGCCTAAGAAGCCGATACTGCCGGTATAAACGCTTCTGGCTGTAGGCTCGGTCTCATCAATAATTTCCATCGAGCGGATTTTTGGGGCGCCGGTGATAGAGCCGCCGGGGA
>CAZTWR010000051.1:0-10168 GCA_964618055.1 uncultured Pirellulales bacterium
TTTATGCCGTTTATTATTTTAGGCGGGTATATTACCTGCTAAATTACTCCTCTACAAACATTTTTTTTATTTTTTTACATTGCCATTCCACCGTCCACGCAAAGCACCTGCCCCGTGATGTAGCCAGCCTCGTCACTTGCAAGAAATGCAATCGCTTTAGCAACATCGTCAACACTGCCAAATCTTCGCAATGGTATTATTTGTTTCGCAGCCTCTTTAACCGGCTCCGGCAGCTTGTCTGTCATATCCGTAGCAATAAAACCCGGTGCGATGCAATTTGCCGTTACATTTTTTCTTGCAAGCTCACGGGCCACAGTTTTAGTCAAGCCAATAAGGCCTGCCTTGCTGGCAGCATAATTACTTTGACCCGCATTGCCAATTATGCCTGCAACCGAGCTAAGACTGATAATTCGGCCGAACTTGTTCCGAACCATAGACCTTGCTGCAATCCGCGTCGCAATAAAGGCCGCTCGAAGATTAACATTAACAACAGCGTCAAAATCTTCGTCACTCATTTGCAAAATCAGCTTGTCACGAGTGATACCGGCATTATTCACCAAAATTCCTATCCCCCCATATTCAGTCGCCAAAGACTCAAGTATCTCAGTAAAAGCAGCTGTATCGGTGATATCTACACAGTACGTTTTACAGCTAAAGCCAGCCTCTTTCATAACATTTTCAAGCTCACCAAGCTGCTCAGCATTTACATCCAGCCCGGCAACAAGACGACCTTGCTTGAGCAGTTCAAGTACAACCGCACGTCCTATCCCTCTGGCAGCACCTGTTACAACAGCCAGTCTCTTCTCCGGCATACTTCCACTCTCCTTGTCAAAACCTAAGAATTCAGCAACCCTTCTATGGCTCGCAAAGTACTTATATTTACAACGTTTATCTTTCTATCAATCCTCCGCATAAGGCCGGTCAAAACTCTCCCAGGCCCAATCTCATAAAAATCTTCAACTCCGTCAGCTATAAGTCTTTCCATACATTTTTGCCAGTAAATTGCGCAAGTCAATTGTTTTATTAGTCCTTCTGCTATTTTCTCAGCGCTTTTATAATATTCAGCGTCAATATTAGCAATAGTTTTGATATTCAGAGGCTCTGAAATCTTATATTTCCCCAGTGCCTTTTTAAGAGCATTCGCTGCGCTGGACATCATTTCGGTATGAAAGGCACCAGCCACTTCCAGCCGCACAGCTTTTATAGCCCCATATTTGCTCGCTAATCTTTCTGCTCGCTCGCAGGCTGTTCTACTGCCGCTTATCACAATTTGCCCTGGACAGTTAAAATTAACAGCGGCCAAAAGTTCACCATTACTGGCCTCAACACAAAGCTGACCGACCTTTTCCTCATCAAGGCCAATAATACTGACCATCGCACCATCAGTAGTATCAGCCGCTGCCTGCATTGCCTGCCCTCGCTTTTGAACAAGAATAAGGGCATCCTCAAAGCTAATCACTCCTGCGGCATAAAGAGCGGTATATTCACCCAGACTAAGCCCTGCTGTTACATCTGCTTCAAATCTACTTGTAGCTGGGCCTGTCTTAACCACCTCCAATATGGCAGCCGAGGTTGCGAAAATCGCAGGTTGGGAAACCGTCGTGGTATTTAATTTTTCTGCAGGCCCTTCGAAACAGATTCTGCTTAAATCAAATCCGGCAATGGTATTTGCCTTCTCAAAAATCCTCGCCGCTGCGTCGAACCTTTGAGCTATTTCTTTGCCCATTCCTACAACTTGAGCCCCCTGCCCCGGAAATAAAAAAGCGGTCCTCATAGCACTTCATGCGATTAAAACTCAATTACATTTGCTCCCCACGTCAGCCCTGCTCCAAACGCCACGAAAATAATAATATTGCCTCGCTTGATTTTACCCGCTCTGACGCACTCATCGAAAGCAATCGGCACTGAGGCCGCTGACGTATTGCCATACTCAGCAATATTCAAAAACATCTTCTCATCAGGTAGGTTAAGACGCTTCGCTGCAGACTCAATAATCCTTGCATTCATCTGGTGTGAAATAACCATATCAATATCGTCGATGCTCAATCCGCAATTATTCAGACAGTCAGTAACAGCTTCAACAATCCGGCGAACTGCTTGCTGATAGACCTCCCTGCCCTTGATTTCCATATAGATTTTTTTCGGGTCTTCCAAATCCTTATCTGGAGGATAGCGGGACCCGTACGCCTGGCAGTTCAATGCTTCCCAGCGGTCCCCATCTGATGACATAGTGCTGTAAATGATGCCCTTGCGCCCATCTTCGTTTCTTTCGATAACAACCGCTCCTGCACCATCCCCAAAAAGGATACAGCTTGTTCGGTCGTCCCAGTTAGTAATCTTACTCAGAGTTTCAGCCCCTATTACAAGGGCGTTTTTGATTCGGCCGCTCTCTATAAACTGCTGCACGATGGACAGGCCATACACAAAACCGCTACAGGCAGCAGCTAAATCAAACACCCACGCTTTCTTTGCCCGCAGAGAGCGCTGCACAAAGGACGCCGTTGAAGGAAAAACCATCTCAGGCGTAATAGTAGCTACAATAATAAGTTCAAGCTCGCTGGCATCAAGATTTGCCTCAGCCAAAGCCTTTTTGGCTGCTTCAGTGGCTAAAAACGCCGTGGTTTCGTTGTCAGTAGTAATGTGCCGAACCTTAATGCCGGTCCGAGTGGTAATCCATTCATCTGAAGTATCCACCATCTTTGCCAGTTCATCATTCGTTAGTTTTTTCACTGGTGCGAATGAGCCGTGGCCGGTGATAACTGCGCGGTAAAGGGGGTTCTGCTCCTTAACTTCCGTGTTCATCAGCTGTCCTTATAGATGTACTTGACAAGTAGTCAATAATCTTATCGTTTATTTTTTTCGTGTGGTATTCTTTGGCTGTCATAATAGCGTTCTTGATTGTTCTGCTTGTACTTGCTCCGTGACATATCAGTGCTGTGCCGTTGATGCCTAACAGCGGCGCTCCGCCATATTCATTATAGTCGTATTTCTTATAAATCCTTTTCATCACAGGTTTAAACTTCATAGCAAGTCGCAGCTTTTCTTGGCCAAGCTCGTGCTTTATTGCCTTGAACAGACCATCGACAACTCCCTCAGTTAGCTTCAAAATCACATTGCCTACGAAACCTCCGCAAACCGCAACATCGCAAACGCCTTTGAAGATATCTCTGCCTTCAATATTCCCAATGAAATTCAGATGTGCATCGGATTTCATAAGCTCACGTGTCTTTTTAACGACCTCATCGCCCTTTGCATCTTCTTGACCAATGCTCATAAGTCCGACCCTTGGGTTTTCAATCCCGAGCACGTGCTTTGAATACATCTTGGCCATAACCCCATATTGATAAAGATTTATCGGCTTACAGGCAATATTTGCCCCCACATCACATATCGTTACCGGCCCCTCAAAGGTAGGGAAAACCACCGCTATCCCAGGCCGATTAACGCCCCGCAGATTTCTCATCCCCATCTGGAAAGCCACGACACAGGCGCCTGTATTACCTGCTGAAATAACTGCGTCAGCCTGGCCTGCTTTAGCCATCTTCGCCATAACAGCTATGGAGCTCTTGCGCTTTTTTCGCAGACTCTCTATCGGTGCCTCGTCCATATCGATAACTTCGGGAGCATCAACCACACTTATAGCGCCCTTACGCAACTCCAAGGAGGGCAGTTGTGCCTCTATTCTCTCCTTGGGGCCGACAAGTATCAGTTCATCATTCTCACCGAGCAGCTCGATTGATTCCAATGCCCCCGAGACAATCTCAGCCGGCGCATTATCGCCTCCCATTGCGTCGATTGCGATTCGCATCTTTTAGCTGCTCTCCTCCTTGCCGAGCTTCAGTGTTATCTTCGGATTGACGTAACCGCAATTTGCGCATGCTGCGTGCGGCAGCTTGGCCTGGTCACATTTCGGACAGACCGAATAATTCACACCCTTTAGCCGATGATGACTTCGGCGGGTCCGTGTTCTGCTTTTACTTGTTTTCCTTGCTGGTAGCATTATCAATTGCTCCACATAATCTTAAAAACCACTAAAATTAATACTAAAAACCTCCTGAATAGTTGACTTCCACCCCTTTGTCAAGCGAAATTTGAACAATACTACAAGCCAAATCTCAACCTAAATAGCAAATAGTCGATAGTAAATCGTCAATTGAAATGCTTTACCCCGTTAGAGCCTTTTTCTTCAGGACTCTAATCGGGGCCTACTTTCTCAAATGCTTAATCGCAGTCAAATTCCTCTTGAATTATCTGGCTTTTGGTGGTAGTATTTGGCCAAATTCTTCATATTACAATACAATGGCGGTGGAATAGATATGGCGGAGTTATCTGAACTTCTTGCCAAACTTGATGCAGACAGCCAAGTTCGCGGTCGTCAGTTTGAACACATCTGCAAATGGTATCTGGAGAACGCCCCGAAATACCTGCTGGAACTCAAAAAAGTCTGGCTCTGGAATGATTGGCCGGGTAAATGGGGGCCGGACGCTGGCATAGACCTCATTGCAAAAACTTACGACAATAAGCTCTGGGCTATACAGGCAAAAGCCTATGATGAAAAGTACTCAATCAAGAAAGCTGATATAGATACCTTCTTAAGCGAATCGTCTCGTCAGGTTTTTTCTTACCGGTTGCTTATCGCAACGACCAACTTCGTCGGCAGAACCGCAGAGCGGACTCTAAATGACCAAGAAAAGCCCGTTGGTCGGGTTCTCCTTTCTGACCTTGAGAAATCTGAGATTGAGTGGCCTGAATCACCGCAAGAACTTGTAGCTAAGCCACATAAACGAAAAAAGCCACTTGCTCATCAGCAAAAAACAATTTCCGATATGTGCACGGGTTTTTCAGACAATGGTCGCGGCCAGCTAATCATGGCTTGTGGGACCGGCAAGACATTAGTGGCTCTGTGGGTAGCAGAGAAACTCCAGAGCCAGCGCACGCTTGTCCTTGTGCCATCGCTTTCTCTGCTCGCCCAAACTCTCCGAGAATGGACAACGAATAGTTCGCAGCATTTTCGCTATCTACCAGTATGTTCAGATGATACCGTTCGAGGTGCGGACCGTCTCATATCAAAGACGAGCGACCTCGGTCTGCCAGTGACGACAGACCCTGATGAGGTAGCAGCATTTCTGCGCCGGCGAGGCCACATTGTAGTGTTCGCAACATACCAGTCATCTCCAGCAATTGCTGATGCTTTTGCCCGGGACCGTGTTCCGGCGTTTGACCTTGCCATCGCAGATGAGGCGCACCGTTGCGCAGGGCCAGACTCAGGTCCCTTCGCAACAATTCTCGACGCAGCGGCTATCAAGGCCAAACGACGGCTCTTTATGACAGCCACACCCCGCTACTTCACAGACCGCATCCGTAAGGAAGCCAAGATAGTTGACTTCGAGGTTGCATCCATGGACGATAAAAGCAAATTTGGACCAGTTTTTCATTGGCTGAGCTTTTCAGAAGCGATTGAACAAGATCTACTTTCCGACTATCAGGTGGTCATAGTCGGCGTGGATGAGCCTACCTATCGAGAATATGCAGAAGAAGGTAAACTCGTTACCACTGATGGTGAAAAGATTATTGATGCCCGTACGCTTGGAAGCCATATTGCACTGGTTAAGGCAGTGAGCAAATATAATCTCAAAAGGGTCATCAGCTTCCACAGTCGAATAAAACGCGCGAAGGAATTTAGTCAACGGTTGCCCAACGTAATCCGCTGGATGCCGGAGAGCTCTCGTCCCAGCGGGATCCTCTGGTCGAAACATGTGACCGGAGAGATGTCAAGCGGCAGGCGCGATGCTTTGCTCGATCGCTTCCGGCACTTGGAGGATGGAGAACGAGGTCTGCTTGCAAATGCTCGATGTCTCGCCGAAGGTATTGACCTTCCGAACCTTGACGGTGTTGCCTTTATCGACCCGCGCAGCTCCCAGGTAGACATAGTCCAGGCCGTCGGAAGAGCAATTCGCAAAGCACGTGACAAGAAAATTGGCACTGTCGTACTACCGGTATTTATTGACACGGAGCAGGATGCGGAAACTGCTCTCGACAGTTCAATATTCAAGCCGGTTTGGAATGTCCTCAAGGCACTTAGGGCACACGATGAAGTACTGGGCGAAATATTAGACCAGCTTCGTCGCCAGCTCGGCCGCTATGGTAATAAGACAGTCGCTTTGCCTCAAAAGCTCTTTATAGACTTGCCGATAAGTGTTGGAAAGTCTTTCGCTGATTCTTTTGCTGTTAAACTGGTTGAGCAATCTACGCCTTCTTGGGAGTTCTGGTTCGGTCTACTCGAGGACTATGTTGACCACGAGGGTCACGCAATTGTGCCCAGTAATTATGTCACTGCAAGCAGGCATAAACTAGGATCATGGGTAGGAAAGCAGCGTCATTTATATCGAAATGGGAGGTTGTCGAGGGAGAGACAAAAGTCTTTAGAGCAACTAACCGGCTGGACGTGGCACACACTCAATTCAGCATGGACCAAAGGATTTGAGTATCTACTCAGCTATGGGGAACGGGAGGGAGATACTGTTGTCCCAATCTGGCACGTGACTGAGGATGGTTACAAATTAGGACGATGGGTTAGTTATCAGAGGAAGAGATACAAGGAAGGGGGGCTTTCGGCAGAAAGGTGCCGGATGCTGATGCAACTGCCGGGCTGGGCATGGGATGCAGATGAAGATGCTTGGGTTAAAGCTTTGGAGTATCTGCGATTATATTCCTTGCATGAAGGCAATACGCTTGTACCTGAGGGCTACGTAACTGATGATGGCTACAAACTCGGGAGATGGGTTAAGGCAGTGCGAGATAGGGGCCGCAAAGGAAGGCTATCAGAAGAGCAAGTGAAAGCTCTTGAGCAATTCCAAAGCTGGACTTGGAACACGCTTGAGGCAGGATGGATTAGAGGTTTAAAAGTTTTGCAAGCATACTTAGAACGTGAAGGTAATACACTTGTACCACAGGACTATATTACAGAGGACAAATTCGAACTCGGGCAATGGGTTAGTAGGCAGCGCCAGGCCCACCGAAAAGGAAAACTCTCGAAGGAACGGCAGCAACTCCTAGAGCGTTTACCTATCTGGAAGTGGCACAAACTCGATGCTGAATGGGAAGAAGGCTTTAAACGTTTGTGCGAGTATACCAGACGAAAAAACCATACGATTATACCTATAGGGTACATTGGCGAGGACGGTTTTCCGCTTGGAAAGTGGGTCAATGTTAAGCGAACGTGCTATCGAACAGGAAAGCTTTCTGTTGACCACCAGAGAAAGCTTGAACAGTTACCTGGCTGGCGGTGGAGTCAAATTAATGCATATTGGCAAAAAAACTTTGCTCTTCTCCTGAAATACGTGAAGAAACACGGCGATTCACATGTTCCTGCCACTTATGTCACTAAAAATGGATTCAAGCTCGAGAGTTGGGTTTTCTCTCAGCGGCAGGCCTACCGCCAAGGAAAACTATCTATGGAGAAGCAGAAGACTCTTGAGCAACTACCAGGATGGTTATGGGAACCACTTGAAAGCACATGGGGTGAAGGAATAAAACTTCTACGTCAATATGTGAAAAGCGAAGGGAGCGCCCTTGTGCCCAGTGGGTATATCACCAAGGATGGCTACGGACTTGGGAATTGGGTTAGCAAACAAAGGCGAGGCTATCGACGGGGGAAACTAAGCGTTGACCGGCAAAGTGCTTTAGAACAATTGCCAGGATGGATATGGGACCCTCACGAAGATAAATGGCAAAAAGGGTTTAAATGTTTGCTTGAATATGTGAAACGAACGGGCAGCACGCGGGTACCGTTCAAACACATCAGTGAAGATGGCTACGGACTTGGGAATTGGGTTAGCAAACAAAGGAAGAATTATCAACGGGGAAAACTAAACGTTGACCAGCAAGGTTCTTTAGAGCAATTGCCGGGATGGACATGGGACCCTAATGAAACTGCATGGCAAAAAGGATTCAAGAGTCTATGTGAATATGTGGAACTCAACGGCGATGTAATCTTACCTAGACACTATGTCACAAAGGACGGATTGAAACTCGGGCAGTGGGTAAGCAGCCAGCGAGAATCATATCGCAAAGGAAAACTATCTGCTGAGCGGCAACAGGCACTCGAACAGTTACCAAGCTGGACGTGGAGTCCGCGAAAAACCGAGGCCGACAAAAAGAGAGCGAGGTCCACAGCAGCTGGCCAAATGCCTTCTCGGCCTGACCCACAATAAAAAAATCATCCCTTTGGGATACCGCAATTTTGCTCTTTGATTTTTAATTTTTGATTTCTTGTCCCCGCATGTCGTAGGCAGGGGTGTGGCTAAAAATAAAAAAATCTCCACCTCAAATCCCTCTTTCAAAAACCATAAATCCCTCATTAAAAGCCCTCATTCTCAAAACCCTCATTCTCAAATCCATGACTCTTAAAGCAGTCCATAAGTATATACGCATATACTAATATACTTATATCTCTGTACAAAACTCCCTGTTAATCTGGGCAATTTATGCCTGAAAAATTCCCCCAACTAAATACCATATACTAGATACCAACTACCTGAAAAATCATTCGAAATTTTCGAATATTTTTGAACGTTTTATATCAGTTTTCGAATATTTCTATATAGTTTTTGAATGTTTCTATACAGTTTTCGAATATTTTCGAATGTTTTCAAACGTTTTCGAACGTTTCTTACAGAAACTTGCGCATTTGGTTCGAAAATCTGCACTGGCGTAAGCCATCTTGACGATTTTGATTGAAATCCAGGTTAAAATACTGTAAAAAGACTGAATAATTTTTTTACCGGTTTTGGCTTGTTGTGTAAAATTAGGCTAATAGAATATACTTGTATCCTGCGGAATTAACTTGGTTTGGTTATGGCACGTAATCGTGAAAAAAAGGCTCTTTACGAAGTAATGAGTAGAGCATGGTCTAAGCCACGCTATGACAAGACCTTAGAGCGACTACACCCGGAAAAATCCAATAAAGATGAGCAAACTCCAACAAAGCTTCCAATCCGGAGGCTTGGAAGGGCGGCAAAATGGCTCAATAGGCCAAGAATTGTGCAATTCAATGCCGGCAGGATTGAGATATCAATGCCGTATCAGATTGCAATTGCGCTACTTCTGGGCCTTGTTCTGCTGCTTTTAGTGGCATTTCAGCTTGGTCAAATTACTTATCTAAGCAGCCAAAAAATAGTCGAATCAGCCGCAAAAACGCCGGAAAGTACGCAGAAAGCAGCACCAAAGGTGACAGCTGGCGCACCGCAAAGAACTGCTCTGGCCGAGGAAAAAGCACCGCTGCCCACATTCACCCAAAAAGTTGAACCAGTTAAGCCAAAGGGCAATAATCGAATTGTGATACAAACCTACCAAGTCAGGGCTGATTTGGAGCCGGTAAAGCAGTATTTTGCCCAGTTCGGCATAGAAACCGAAATAATAAAAATTAGCGATTGGTATCATCTGGTTACCAGCGACAAATACGAAAATCCCGGAAAGCCGGGGACAAATGGTTACCTTGCAAAACAGAAAATAATCGAGCTGGGTGCTAAATACAAGGCACCGCCGGGATACGAAACCTTTGGCAACAAACCGTTTAGCGATGCATACGGCAAGAAGTTTGATGAATAGTTTTTTAGGAGAAGTGTTAAATGTCTGTTGACCGTTCTTTGAAAATCAAGGGTGCCTTGAGGAGGCATCGAAACGTTTTGACACGTGCAGAACGCATCGAGCAGCTAAAAGACGAAGAGCGATGGTCTGAGGAGGACTCTCTGCTTGGCCTGCCGAAGGTTGCCCATCGCAAGAGCCACGCCGGCCGCAAAGCGAAAGAAGAAGCCGCCAAAGAAGCAACTGTAACGCCGGAAGCAGAGGCTGAAGCAGCAGCGCCGGAGGCGGCGGTAACACCATCTAAAGAAAAAGCTAAAGAAAAAGAAAAGCAAAAAGGTTAATGTAAGCCGTTTAGCCGTAATTAGTTAGCGTTTGGAAAAAGCAGGGCAGGGGGGGAACGATAGGGGGGATGAGGATATCAGGCGCGCGGGGATAAAGTACGTTAAAATAGGGGGTTTGGTTCGACAAGCTCACCATTTTGGCCAAGATGGGTAATTGGGGGGAGTGGGAAATGCGAGCAAGTTTTGTCGTAAAATGGCTCCAAAGGGGTCAACGGCGCGGGTTTATGAGCAAACGTTCGAAA
>CAZTWR010000052.1:0-10127 GCA_964618055.1 uncultured Pirellulales bacterium
GCACCCTTTTCTTCTGCCCGGCTAAAAAAGCCGTAGCTATGGTAAACTGTCTGTCCGTAGCTGCTTCGTAAAGTTCGCTTGTGGGAAATTCAGCCAAAAACTCGTCATAACACCTGGCCGCTTTGGTGAATTTCCCTTCGCAAAAGAGCATCTCCGCCTTGATAAAGGCGTCCAAATCGGGCCCTGCAATTTCCGGAAAGTCTTTTTTAAGTTTATCTACTGCCCGCCCGACTGCCTCAGTTTGGCCCATATTGACCAGCTTTTTTATTTCAGCTACCGCCAGCAAATATTTATCTTCACCTTTAGCCAATACAGCTTCCCACCGTCCCCTTTCGCTCAAACGCCAGGTTTCCGCCGAGAATATCGACGAAGCCAACAGCCCGGCCACTACTGCTAACATTATAAATCGCATTTTGTGTCTGAGCATAATCTCGCTTCACCACTTATTCTAAATTTCAATCATAACATCACGGGTCCCCGCAACTACCAAACATTATACACGTTATTACAGCCGGTGCAAACCCACAACTTAAAATATACTATCTCCCGATTTTGCCCCTTGATAGGGACCCCGCCTTGCCTGTCTCGGCTTGGCCGAGCCAAGACGGGCGGGAACCCTAAAAAGGCCTTTTTCTTTTTCGTTCTTAGTTTACAATTGGCTCATGCCTCATCTTTGGTCGACGCTGATTCTTCTCAATGCAGTTTGGCCTGCACCGGTTCCTTTTGCACTGCCGGGTAATTGGCTTATCGTTTATAACAACAGCTCTATTCGCCTGGTGGCGCGCCGAAGATGGAACTTTCTCCCTTTATACCTTAGTTGCTACAACAGCCTTGGCCTTATCGGCGATATTACCGGAAACGAGGTCGTTGATTTTGAGGATTTGGCCGCGGCAGGGGCT
Organism: uncultured Pirellulales bacterium; assembly: GCA_964618055.1. Taxonomy (GTDB): domain Bacteria; phylum Planctomycetota; class Phycisphaerae; order Sedimentisphaerales; family Anaerobacaceae; genus CAYYFT01. The sequence continues at coordinate 900 of CAZTWR010000052.1, forward strand.
AACCCCTGCCCTTACATACCTTCTTCAATCTCTGATAGCAATCCCTGGTCATACATCTTACTCCTCTAAGGGGGATACGATGTTCCTTGGCCATCCCATGTAGAGCATTTATTATCTTGACAAGAATTTTGCGAATAGTTATAATAAATATGGGTGTGTGATGATAAAAAGAGGTATTACAAAGGATACAACGGCTGACCGTACTCTTTGGTGCCGCTATGAGATGAAGTATGTTATCAGTGGGTCCAAGGCGGTGGCGATTGCGCGGTTTATCGAGCCATACTTGAAGTTGGACCACTACTGCAGATCGCAGCCAAACTGTGCCTATCCTATCGTTAGTCTCTATCTGGACTCGGACAATTTGCAGCTTTGCAGAGAAAGTCTTCGGGGTCACTTAAAACGCTTTAAGCTTCGCATCCGCAGTTACAGTGATGAACCTGCCTACCCTCGGTTTTTCGAAATCAAACGCCGGGTTAATACTGTTATTATCAAAACACGGGCCCGGGTTATGCATCACGATGTGGCGGCTTTACTTGCGGGACAGTGTGTTTCTCCGCTGCAAAACTATAAAACCGAGGTGGATGCACTTAAACAGTTCCTACTGTATATGAAAAGTGTTAATGCCAAGCCTAAAGTGCTGGTTCGCTATATGCGGCGAGCGTATGAGGGCGATATGGAAAACCGCGTCCGAGTGACCTTCGACCGACAGCTCGCATATAAAGTCAGCGAAGACCCTGAGGTACTACTTAGCGGTCAGGGTTGGCAGCATAATCCCATAACCTTAAGAGGTGTAATCTTGGAAATTAAGTTTACCGGACGTTATCCTGCATGGTTAGGCCGAATGGCCCAGTATTTTGATTTGCGTCAACAATCCGTATCCAAGTATGCTACCTCCATAAAAAAAGCTTGCTCATTGGGATTTTGCGCACCTAAAGTGCCGATATTGGGGTATTAACTATGAATATAAACCAGATTTGGGAAATTTTAGAAGGAACCCCATTATCAGGGGGGCGGTTTACCCCCGAAAATGTGCTTCTGTCATTATTGCTGGCATTTATTTTAGGTCAGGTTATAGCTTGGATTTATTACTTCACTCATAGCGGCCTGTCTTATTCAAGAACCTATGTGCAATCGCTGGTCCTGGTAACCATCGTGGTAGCCATGGTTATGGCCGTTATCGGTGACAATATCATCCGTGCTTTCGGACTGATGGGCGCTTTAGCAATTATACGTTTCCGAAATGTAGTTAAAGATACTCGGGATATAGTTTTCATTTTCTGTTCGCTTGTGGTAGGCATGGCTGCCGGCTCTCAGCGTTATGCCATCGCCATAATGGGCACCATTATTCTGAGTTTGATAGCCCTGTACCTCTATCTGACTGGCTTCGGCACACATCAGCCTCATAACGGCTTTTTGCGGTTTAGTCTGCCGAGCCATATTGGACCCAAGCACCCGATTCCCGTTATTCTTAAACGTTTCTGCGGCAACTTTACCCTTATATCGGCGCAGGACAGCGGATTTGGCAGTTCCGAAGTCGAATACGCTTATCAGTTGATGGTACGAAACGCCAAGAAAAATGAACAGATGTTAGCCGAGTTGGAAAAAGTTGAGGGTATTGGGAATGTCAGCCTGACAATGCAGGAACAGTTGCTGGAGGTTTAGCCTGCGTATGAAAAGAATAAGTGGTTATCGCTCTGGTCGTTTGCATCCGCATGTTCTGCCTGTCCTGATATGGCTGGTAGCCGCGGTGGGTGTAGGGGTGCTATTTCATCATCGTTCACAACGCTTTGAAGTTTTAGGCATAGCTCAGGGCGAGGTGCGTGAGATTGCAGCCACGTGCACGGGCCGGTTGAAAAGCGTTCCCGTCCAGTTGTTTGAAGAAGTCCGCAAGGGCGATGTGGTGGCTGTAATCGATACCGTACTCGACAACGAATACTTGGAGGCCGAATTAGCTACTGTCTCGGCCGAAATACAGCACCTGCAGGCCGAATTAGTTAACACTCAAGAGACTCTCCTTGCTGAAGCAGCCAATCTGGAAACAGACAGGATTGCAGCCCGGCGGCGGTTCTCCGTCGATGTAGAGAACGCCAGGCTTCGTGTCCTCGAACTGAAGACGATGCTTGAGACCGACCGGATAATGTTGGAAGACCTGCAACTGAATGACCAGATTTTTATGACACGGAATCTTTCAGACCAAGATGATACCACACATTACGAACGACAAAAAATGAAAGTAGAGTACAACGCATTGGCAAAAAAGATTGAAGAGAATGAGCACCTGCTGGCCCAAGCCGACAGTGATTTGGAACAGGCTCGGCAGCGTCGCGATGAATTCGCCCAGCGCCAACTGGAGTATCCAGCAATGGACAGTGCCTTGGAGGTTATACACAGAGCAATAAAGGTTCAAGAGCAGCGCATGGAGGAATTGTCAGCAAGGCGCGTAGCATTAGTGTTAAAGTCCCCGATTGATGGCGTCGTTAGCCAAATCCTGCGTCGCCCAGTGCGACGAACGGCTGAAGGGGTGGTTCGCCAGATGATAGGACGCGCAGGTGAAGCTGTTTTAGAGGGTGACCCAATTCTTACCGTGGCAAACAGCAAGTCTTCTGAGATTATCGCTTGGGTCGGTGGAGAGCACTTGGGCCGGGTTCGAGAAGGAATGGTAGTAAAACTTATCAAGGAAAACGAGCCAGCACAGATTGCAAGTTCCCAGGTGACATATCTGGGCCCAATTATGGAAGTAATGCCACAGCAGCTATGGATAATTTCCGACATCCCTCAGTGGGGGCGCCCTATGCTGATACCAATTCCCCCGGGCTTAAAACTGATTCCGGGCGAAACGGTGGGAATAAGAGGATTGTAGCTGAATCAACAATCCTATGGTAAAGCCATAAAACCCAACAAAATTCTACGGCCCCTCTTTCCGTAATAATATATCGAGCAGTTCTGTGAGTTCTGTTACTTCAGGTTGATTATCATCCTCAAGCTTCATTTTTGTTATATTGGGGCCGGCAAATTCCGTCGCTTCAAATTGCCTTTTTTCGATTGCTGAAAGCACCGGTTCGGTAACGATTCTGGTAGTTATAAATATGACCAGTTCGTTGATTTCTACTGATTCGGTTTCAGACTTAAATAAGCCTCCAACAACCGGTATATCGCCAAGCACAGGTACCTTGGAAATATCTTTTGTAGTTTCCCTTTTTCGCAGGCCGCCTATCACGATGGTCTGACCGTCTTTTATCATGGCTGTTGTATCGGCCCTGCGGGTGTCCACAGTCGGCACGCCTAATACCATTCGGTTATCAACAGTTGGTATGCCTAATTCATTCCGAACAATACCAGCCTGTACACCTATTGCATCCTGGCTTACCAGGACCCCAAATTCAGGTACAATGTGCAGCCTTATCATCCCATCCCTTGCAATGTGCGGGGTAACTTTGAGCTGAACGCCGATATCTTTAAATTCCGTATACGTTATAGGGTCTTCCCTCGCTACCTGCAGTAACTCCCTGTAGGGAACTTCGCGTACGATTTCAAAATTGGCGGTTTCGTTATCAAGCACAAGAACCCGAGGATTGGCAAGAAGTTTCGCTTCAACCTCCTTGTGCAGAATGCTCAGCGCTAGGTCTATATCAACTGCGTCGTTGAGGACACTAAATCTCAAAGTGCCGCCTGTGATGCTGTCAAACGAGCCGCCTACGAATGGTTTCCTGCGAAGGTTAGTCAGTACTGCAGGAGGATTTATATACGTCGCCTCGATCTCTCCTGTCGGATCACTCCACGAGTGCTCGGTCATAGTATCAGTATAGTCGTCGGGGTCGCCGCGCTCTTCCCCGACTATCCGGTTAGTTCGGTCTTGCCACGAGTCAACCCGTCCGATTTCGGTTGTAGTTACTTCGTCGGGCAGGATAAATGTGTCCGCAGTGTAGGGGGTATTGCGGCTGGCAGTCCACTCTGGACCTAATTCGAACCCTTCTTTGCTGGTTATATCATAGATTCTTACCTCAACGAGTACCTGCGGCGTCATATGGTCTATTTGCTCGATGAATTTGTCTATACCTTTGATTTTGCTCTCGGTATCCGTAACGATTACATGGCTGGTTCCTTTGTTGAGAGCTACTTTGCCTCTCTCTGACACGAAATTATGCAAGGCGCCGGCGACTTCGTTAGCGTCTGCATAGGTAATTCGATAAATTCTCGTGACAAGCTGCTCCCTCGCAATAACAATCTCGGAAAGCGGCATCACTCTAATCATACTTTCTGTGGCTATGTATGTGTAATCATGTGCTGCGAGAATGTTGCTCAGCGCTTCTTCCAGAGGAACGTCCGTCACTTTCACTGTAACGTTACCGGTAACTTTTGGGCTTTTGACAATATCGATATTAGCCTGTTCCGCCAGATTCATTAACACCGTTTCGATGGGTAAATTTATGCAGCTGTATGTAATCCTTGTTTGCAACCGTTGCTGAGCTGTTTTTGGGACCGCCTGTGTGTCTACAGTAGAATCTTGCTCGGCGCCGACGGCCACAGGCCAGATGCATAGCGAGATTATCAAAAACGCAAAAACACAATCTCGGCAATACTTTTCCATTGCTTTACGCATAACGCCTTCCCGCTTTGAGCCGGTGAATGGAACTGTCACCCCCAGGTAAAGAGGTTTGTTCACCACTCTCCAACCCCTCTAAAGCTCCCTTGGATTAACTTTCATTTATTATAGCAAATCCGGAATTCTGACTCAAGAATAATCGCCCACAGGCCAAGCTCAGCTGCAGTATAAGAACGATTTTACTTGCTGTTTCATTTCTAAAAATGATATTATAGGACAGTGTAATTGATTTTGGAGTTTCTTTACCTAGAAAATTATAGATGCAAAGGTCCTCTGAAATGAAAGTTATAACCAAAGCGGTGTTTTTTGTATTGATATGTGGCATCACAGGTTATTTTTCTTATGGTGATTCAGCCCAAAAAGTTCTCATTTATTATGGAGCCAGTGACGCCTCCGCCGCAGTAGCGGCAGGTGAAGATATGTTCGTCGTCGCCGATGATGAAGATAATCTGCTGAGAGTTTACAAAACCAATGCTACTCTGCGAAGTAGTGATTCGCTACGTAGCACGAGTCGGACATCCTTACCTGTTTTTTCTTATGACCTTACATCCTTTCTTGGTACCGGACCGAAATATCCCGAAGCCGACATTGAGGGCGCAACCACCATCGATGGTGCTATTTACTGGATAACTTCGCACGGCAGAAACAAAGATGGAAAAATGCGCCCGAACCGCTATCGTTTTTTCGCTGTTAAAGTTGAGGTTCAAAACCAGAACATTACTATCAATCCCATAGGCGTCCCCTGCCGGGCTCTCATACATACGCTGCTCAAAGCCGACAATATGCGCCACTTAGGATTAGACCAGGCAACTCGATTTGACGCAAAGAACCTTACAAAGCAGCAACGCAGAAATCTTGCGCCCAAAGAAGACGGCCTTAATATCGAGGCACTTTGTGCTTCCGCTGATGGAAAGACGCTCTACATTGGCTTCAGGAACCCTCGCTCCTTTTCAAAAGCGATTGTAGTCCCGCTGAATAATCCCAAGCAGGTAATTGAAAAGCAAGAACCGCCGATTTTTGCAGACCCGCTCCTGTGGGATTTGAAAGGTTACGGCATAAGAAGTATGGCGTATTCGCATTTTCACAAGGCCTTTTTTTTAGTTGCCGGCCCTCATAACGATGAGTCCGCCGAATTTGCCTTATACCGCTGGTCAGGCCGCAAAGACGAATCACCACTGCTGGTTCGGCAAATAAATTCAGATTTTAATCCTGAAGCGTTGGTTACCTTTAAGAATTCAGCTAAGTTATTATTGCTTAGCGATGATGGCGGTTTAGCTGTTGATATATCTGATGCCTCTGAGTGTATGCGAGGGAAATTGCGTAAAGACGGAAAGTGCCTGAACAAGCACCTGACCAACCCAAACAAAAAAAATTTCAGGGGAATTTGGCTCCAGCCTTAATGTTTGTAGCTTTTGCTACTTAATATTTTCCACTTTCCAAAGCAGGATAGGGGGAATGCAAGGCCGGTTGGTGGGGATAAAGGCGAGACGACGTGCTCGTGACTCGTCAGTGGTGTTTCGTTGCCCGTGGAGATAAAAAAGGTATATTTACCAAATCGTAAAGAAACTGTCTTTCTGAATCCGTTGTTAGTCCGCCTGCAGCAGAAAAACATTGTTTATGAAAGAGATATTTATTATAATGTGTCGATGTTTCACCTTGCCCAATATGAGAATGTGAAGGAATTAAGTTTTACAAATCCTGTATTCAGGGAGGAGTCGGTATGGTTGACCAAAATAACAGCGGCATATTTCAAACTTCCAAACTTGTCCTAATTAAGTTTTTCCCTGCGATGATTTTAACGTTAACAACGGGTTGTGCTATTCAAACAAAGCAAGTAGATGCTTTTGAGCAGAATAACAAACTCAGCAGAGGAGTCAATATCATTGGTTATGACCCGATATGGAGGTCAAGAGAACAGGGACGCTTCAAAGAAAAACATTTCAAAATCATAAAAGAAGGCGGCTTTGATACGGTTCGTATCAATCTGCACCCCTTCCGGCATATGGATAAAAATGCTCCGTATCGCCTGAACGATTCCTGGTTTGAGACTGTCGACTGGGCGGTGGAGAACGCTCTGAAGAACAACCTGATGGTGATTCTGGATATGCACGAATATAATCTGATGGGTAAAGACCCTGAAGGTAACAAGGAAAGGTTTTTATCCTTCTGGCGACAAGTCGCTCCGCACTTCAAAGACGCACCCGAGAATGTCATTTTTGAGATACTGAATGAGCCGTGCCGTGAGCTGACAGCCAAATTATGGAACAAATACCACCGAGAGGCACTGGCGATTATCCGACAGAGCAATCTGACGCGGACGGTGATTATTGGACCGGCGTTCTTTAACCGGATAGGCGTTCTGGATAAGCTTAAGCTGCCCAAGGACGACCATAATATCATCGTGACGATTCACTACTACGAGCCTCATACCTTCACACATCAGGGTGCGGCGTGGTCAGACTATAAAGACAAGGCCGGCGTGAAATGGCTGGGCACGAAAGAAGAAAAGCAAGCGATTGTCAACGATTTCGAGAAGGCCCAAAAGTGGGCGAAGAAACACAACAGGCCGATATTTTTAGGCGAGTTCGGTGCGTATGATAAAGGCGATATAAAATCCCGCGTTCGCTACACTGCTTTCGTAGCACGGACGGCAGAAAGATTCGGCTTTAGCTGGGCATACTGGCAGTTTGATTCAGACTTCATCGTTTACGATGTAGAGCGAGAACAATGGTTCGAGTCGATTTATAACGCCCTGATACCCCCAAAACAGTAACGGCTTTGTACATCGAATCTACAAAAACAGTTTTCAACAGTCAGATAAAACAGGTATATCCAGCAAATCTGAAATAGAACTGTTCTTCTGAATGTAACTAAGTGGAGCGATGAAACCCTGCTTACGTAAATTGCACGAATGGGCAGTTAAAAATCGAATTTTTGAGATTTATCTTGCACTTTTTGGCGTGAGGGTGAGAATAATCCGAACGAAAGATACTAAATAAGCAAGATGCAAAGGAGATTCCACAATGGAAGCTGGAAAGGTTTTAGGGCAGGTTAAAAAGGACGATATAAAATTTATTACGCTGCAATTTACGGATTTGCTTGGCGTTATAAAGGAGGTCATCATCCCGGTTGAAGAGCTGGAGGATGCCTTAACGGATGGGGTGTGGTTTGACGGCTCTTCGATTGAAGGTTTTGCACGAATCCAGGAGAGCGATTTGTTCTTGAAGCCGGATGCGACGACTTATGCCATTGTGCCCTGGCTGGCAGAAGACGGCAAGAGCGCCAGGTTGATATGTGATATTTACCGGTCAGACGGGAAACCCTTTGAAGGCGACCCGCGGTATATCCTTAAACAGGCGGCGGCTGAAGCGGCAAAAGAAGGTTTTGAATATAACGTCGGGCCTGAGCCGGAATTCTACTTGTTCAGGACCGACAGCGAAAAAAGAACCTCTCCTATAGCCGGAATTCTAAAAGAACAAAGAACATTGCCTATAGATTACAGCAGCTATTTCGACCTTTCTTCTCACGAAGGATACAAGGTGATAAAAAAGATAGTAGCAGCACTTGAGAATTTTGGGATTAAAGTTGAAGCATCTCATCACGAGGTCGGCTTTGGGCAATATGAAATAGACTTCCATTACGGGGACTGTCTGGATATAGCAGATAAGGTGCTTACGTTAAAATATTGCGCGAAGAAGATTGCCCAAATGCATAACCTGCACGCTACGTTTATGCCCAAGCCGGTAATGGGTAAGGCAGGCTCAGGTATGCACGTGCATCAAAGCTTGTTTGACACTAAAACAAAAACCAACGCCTTCTACGACAAGGAGCATAAATACAATCTCTCAAAAACAGCGTACAGTTTTATTGCGGGGCAGATAAAACATATCGGTGCGATGTGCGCGATTATCTGTCCGACGGTAAATTCGTACAAAAGGTTAGTTTCTGGCTACGAGGCACCTGTATATGTTACGTGGGCTGCGATGAATCGCTCCGCCCTTTTGCGAGTTCCGAAATGGTTCAAGGCGAAGGCCGAAGCTGCGAGGATTGAGCTTCGATGTCCGGACCCGGCGTGCAATCCATATCTGGCATTTGCAGTTATGTTAAAAGCAGGTTTGGACGGGATTAAAAATAATCTGACGCCGCCTGAACCGGTTGAAGAGGATATATATAGTCTCGATGACGAAAGCCGGGTTCGGAAAAACATCGATGTTCTACCAACGTCATTACTGGAGGCCCTAGAAGAACTGAAGAAAGATAAACCCATACAAGAGGTTCTGGGGGAACATTTGTTCGAAAGATACATCGACGTAAAAACAAAAGAGTGGGACGAGTTCAAGAAGCAGGTTACCAACTGGGAAATCGATACTTACTTAGATACTTTCTAAACTACTCGTTTAGCTTTGGCAATAGCGGTCTGGGGATTTTAAAGTTATAGATTTACGGGGATACCGCGGGAGGCAAGGTATTGCTTCATCTGGGTTATGGTGTAATTGCCGAAGTGTGTGATTGAGGCCATAAGGACAGCATCTGCGCCGCCTTCGACAATGGCATCGTAAAGATGCTCAAGTTTTCCAGCTCCGCCGGATGCAATTACGGGGATATTGACGGCATCGGAGACGGCT
>CAZTWR010000053.1:0-10015 GCA_964618055.1 uncultured Pirellulales bacterium
TCAATATCCCCCCCACCGTTGAAGTGAAAATGATGACACGGGGGTTGGGCAGTAGTTATATCGAGCTTGCAGTTGACCCTACCTTGCATTTGATACCGCGCGACCCAAACCGACCGGAGACAAAGTTCTTGGTCGACAAAATGCTACTGCAGGGCTCGACAGGTATGACCAGTGAGTTTTTCCCTGAAGAGAGCCAGAAAAAATTGGAAGAGTTGGTTAATGGCCTTAGGGCCTTTATAGGTAATGCCAACGAGATCCTTGGTGACAAGGCAAACAAAGAAAATATCAAGACAACCTTAGCTAATCTGTCTGATGCATCAAAGCAAGCTACACAAACATTGGAAGAACTTCAAAAATTTCTCGCTTCCGGGGTTAATACAAGCGAGGAAATAAGTAAAACAGCGGTGGAGTTGCGATTGATTTTAGAGAAGGTAAACAACGGCCAAGGTACCGCTGCCAAGCTCATAAATGATGGGCGATTGTACGAAAATCTGCTTGAAAATACCCAGCAGATGCAACTTTTGCTGGAGGAGTTAGAGTCGTTTATAGCTAAAGCTCGTGAAAAGGGTTTGCAAATTAAGTTAAAGTGAATCGTAACTGGTGTTCTTCCAGGGGGTAGTTTGGCGCTGCTTGCTTGTAGCCAGTTGCTAATTTAGTATCGATTGCTTCATCTCTTTATGCCATGGCTCTAAGAATCAGAGCTGGTACGAATCGAATATTTACTTCGGATGTCAGACTTGCAAAAAACTACTTTTAGGCTCAATTAGGTAGTCGGCACTGAAGAAGTCAGTCAAAATCGATTTTGAGTAACGATTGCCAGGTTGGGTGAGCGATAGAACCGCCCAACATAAGGAATTTTGCAAAGCCAAAAAATAAATTCCCGCAGAAGTCTGCGGATATTGTAGCCACAGAGAATCGCATTGATCTTGTCGCCTTCAACGCCTAACAGATAGTTCCTCGCTAAGCGGCATTCATTTTTGCTATGACCTATCACCGCTTCAATGACCGAACGACGTTTCAGCCAACGCCGTAAACTCCGTGGCAGCTTTCGCCAGTCCAACCTAACGATATGAATAATGGCATCACCTTTATAGTTGTGCCCTCGATAGCCGCGATCAACATAAACATCCTCAGCCCTGAACGAGCCTAAAGACTCAGCTTGCTCTATTGACTGAGACAGAGTATGACCATCAAAAGGATTACCTTCGAATGCCTGTATGCCAACAACAAAAGGTTTCTTCATAGTTGTAACCACGCCAACTTTGCAGCTGAATTCATAACGCTTGTGGGATTTACCCTTGCTAATACAGACTACTTCAGGAGCATGAATGCTATAGAGCTTGTTTTTGTCGTGACGTTGTTGTGAAAGAAGCCGATGCGATAAGCCAAGCAACTTTTCAAACTCCTTGAGTTGATCCGGTCCCAGCTTACGCTCTATATCCCGCGTAACACGGCCAAGATACGTCTTTAGCTTTCTAAACTGTCTGTTCGCCCGCTTGTACTGACGTGCATGAGCATATCGACCATGCATAACCAGTGCCTGCTTGCCTTTGCGAACATAGCTTTGTCGAAGCACGATACCACATTCGTTGGCTTTGCCGACAAGTTTCTCCCGCATCCTCTAATAAAGCTTAGCATCCGTAAGAAAGCTTATCGCTTTTTCCTGAACCGCGGTATCAACGGAAAGTTTTTTCAATCCGGTTCTTTTCAATGCTCCTGTCTTTAAGCCTGTTTTGATAGTTACTTCCAAAAGCTTTTCCATACCCCCGGCCTTAACCTTTTTGCGCCACTTGGTCATCAAAGAAGGCTCTATGGGAAGCTCGTGCTCGAAGTGAGTACAGCCGCAAAAGTATTGCCAGTACGGATTCTCAACCCATCGAGCAACTACATCTTCATCACTGAGGTCGTAAGCATGTTTGAGAAAATGTAGGCCCACCATAAGCCGGATCGGCTTGGCAGGCCGGCCTTGCCCTGGGTCATAGAGTTTGCCAAAGGCTCGTTCAAATTCAGCCCAGTCAATAGCATTGGCTAATTTGAACTTGACCATTCTCTGTAGCGAGCAACATTTTGCGCCATTTTACCTAAGTTATTGCGCTCAAAATAGTTCTGCCCCATAATACTCCTAAAGGATTGTTACTTTAAACAAAAGGAGATGATTATGGAGCAGCAACTATACAACAGAGTCTATCAGTTAGTGACGAAAATTGCAAACACTACAAAACTAAAAAGGGCCACCTATACCGACGCACAGATATTACTTGTATATCTGTGGGCAGTGCTACACGACAGACCTATATACTGGGCCTGTGATAAGCATAACTGGCCTGTGTACCTGCGACGACGGACGCTGCCATGGCCATCTACAATGACACGCAGGCTGAGAACTGAACGTATTCAGATTCTGATGAAAGAAATCGAAAACTCTGTTCGTTCAGAATTGCCTTCAAGTCTGTGCAAATGGATTGATTCAAAACCATTACCGGTCGGCAGACACACGAAAGACAAAAATGCTGGTTTTGGTCCCGCAGCAGGTTTAATGTCGGCAGGTTACAAATTGCATGTAATTGCTGATTCGAGGCAGGGATTTGCAGCTTGGACGGTTCGTCCGATGAATGAATCGGAGCCGAAAGTTGCACTGATGCTGGTACCAAAATTGAACGGGTACTGTTACCTGGTTGGCGATAGAGCATATGATAGCAATAAACTTTACGATCTCTGTGCCAGTTGCGATGTTCAACTGCTTACGCCTCAGCGTAGTAAGAAGGCTCGCGGCTTTGGTCATCGTCATCACAGTCAATATCGGATGCGGGCAATGCATTTGAAAGACACAGCATTTGGCCAATCGCTACTGAATGGCCGGGAACAAATAGAGCGTATGTTCGGTCGATTAACAAGCTTTTGTTGCGGTCTTAGTCCTTTACCAAGTTGGGTGAGGACTTTGCACAGGGTTGAGATGTGGGTAAGAGCCAAGCTGATATTTTATCAAATTTGGAGCACGCAACTTGCTCCCACCGCGGCATAGATGCAAAATGTTGCTCGCGGCAGGGGACTTATCAAGTTAAAGCTTCTCGGACTGGTGATGGAAAAATCTTAGTGGTCAAAAATTTTATTTGAACTATTTTTTTTGACCTAATATAATCCAAATATACAATTGGGGATTAATATGGTGGGGAATAGGTATATTGCAGACTTAGCAATTGCCTATGTGCTGAAAAACGCTTGGGGGCACATGGGGGGGAAAATCTACCAGCAGACTTTTTATGGTTTCCCACATATACTCCGCCTGCCCCATTATGGATGCGGAAGGCCCTTCTTTTTGAGAATAACACAGCTAATTTTAATTATCTAAGATTTTTGCAAGGATGCCAAGCATACCACAACAATTTGATAGAAAAACTGGGATTGATATAATAGGCGATGCTCCTTGGGGGACGCACCTTTGTCTATTCTATGAGACCAAACAGGATTTGATTGATATTTTGGTCCCCTATTTTAAAGCTGGCTTGGAAAACAACGAGTTCTGTATGTGGATAACCTCTGAACCTCTTGGTGAGAACGAGGCCAAGAAAGCTTTGGCAGCCGCTGTACCTGATTCTGACCGATTTTTGAGAGCTGGCCAAATAGAATTCATTCCACATGACAAATGGTATCTTAAAGACGGTGCATTTGATCTCGAGGGGGTTCTTAGCAGTTGGATTACCAAACTCAATCAAGCCTTAGCCGAAGGTTTTGATGGCATAAGGGTTACAGGTAATGCGGCATGGCTTGAAAAAAAAGATTGGAAAAGTTTTATAGATTACGAGCGGCAGGTAGATGCTGCTATCGATAAATATCGGATGCTGGCGATTTGTAGCTACAGCTTAGGCAAATGCGGTGGTTTAGAAATCATAGATGTCGTTGGCACTCACGGCTATGCTCTTATTAGGCGCAGCGGCAAATGGGAGCTTATCGAAAGCTGCGAAGTCAAAAAGACTAAAGCAGCATTGCGAGCCAGCGAAAATAAATACAGAACACTTCTTGAGAACCTACCTCAGAAGATATTTCTCAAGGATACCAATTCGGTTTATATGTCCTGTAACGAGAACTACGCTAGAGATTTAGGGATAAAAGCCGCCGAAATTGCAGGGAAAACAGACTACGATTTTTTCCCAAAAGAGCTGACTGAAAAGTACAGAGCTGATGACAAGGGGGTCATGAGTTCCGGCAGGACCGAGGATATCAATGAAAAATATGTGCAGCGAGGGAAAGAGATATTCGTTCATACAGTCAAAACACCAGTAAAAGATGAGGCAGGTAATGTCATCGGAATATTAGGTATTTTCTGGGATATTACTGCACAAAGGCGAGCCCAGAAAAGGCTATTAGACTATCAAAAGCGGCTCCGTGACCTTACATCGGAGATGTCATTGACAGAAGAGCGTGAACGCCGGCGATTGGCTATTGAGTTGCATGATCAGATTACGCAGAAATTGATCCTCTTCAAAATTAATTTAGGGGTGTTGCGGGAGGAAGAATTGCCACCAGAGTTTGTCAAACCACTGGATGAAATTTACCAGCATCTTGACCAAACGATTCAGGACACACGATCGTTAACGTTTGGTTTGAGTTCGCCCACTCTATATGAATTGGGGCTTGAGGCTGCAATAAGAGAGTGGCTTTATGATGAGGTTTGGGAAAAACACGGCATCTGCACTGAGTTTGAAGACGACGAGCAACTAAAACCTTTAGATGATGATGTTCGTGCCGTCTTATATAGAGCAGTTAAGGAGCTTCTGGTCAATGTAGTCAAGCACGCGCAGGCCCGACAAGTTAAGGTTTTTATTGGGAGAAATAACAACAATATACGAATTGAGGTTGTAGATGATGGGATTGGCTTCGTACCGTCCCCGCAGTCGAACAAAACAGGAGGTTTCGGGCTTTTCAGCATCCGCGAGAGACTGAACTATCTTGGCGGTAGTATCGAGATAGAATCTGAACCGAGTCAAGGGACACGTATTACACTAACAGCACCAATAAAGCGTGGAAAAATTGGAAAGAACGAAATTCATAGGGAGGCATCATGAGCATAAGGATTTTAGTGGCGGATAATCATGGAATTCTGCGACAGGGAATAATCGCTTTGATTGAAAAACAGAGTGATATGGAGGTGGTTGGTGAAGCTGATAATGGGTTGACCGCAGTAGAAATGGCCTGTAACCTCCGGCCCGATGTGGTTCTTATGGACATAACAATGCCAGTACTGAATGGTATTGAAGCGACGCGCCAAATCAAGAAGAAACTGCCAGAGATTAAAGTTTTAGTTTTATCAATACACGCCAAGAGAGAGTTTGTGCTGGATATGATAAAGGCAGGCATTTCCGGTTATATGGTCAAGGAGTGCGTACTTGACGATTTAGTCCGGGCCATTAAAGCTGTTGTGAATAATCAATCGTACTTGAGTCCTCAGATCGCAAGTATTGTTCTGGAGGGTATTGCAAAAGACAGTATTTTCGATATTGCGGGAGGTTTGCAGGGAACTCTCAGACCGAGAGAAAAGCAGATTCTCCAGCTTTTGACCGAAGGTAAATCGGCAAAACAGATTGCTTCACAGCTTGACCTGAGTGTTAAGACCATTGAAGCAAATCGCAGGCAAATTATGGAAAAAACAGACGCTGATAATCTTGCGGATTTGACCAAGTACGCAATTCGCCAAGGCTTAACGACTGTCTAACTAAAAAACTTGGACTTACTGACAAAGTTATTAATCATACCACTTCATCCAAAGGAGTTTCAATGCAGCCGGTAGTTATCATACAGCCCTCCTTTGGAATTGCCCTTGCTTGCTGCTACGATTTTGGTGCTAAAGGTAGCTATCAGTATTGATAAAGCTAAAATCTCTCACTGATAAAACCCAATCTTTCCAGAGAAACACCCTTCCAACTACTTTAATTTCACAAATCACCTTCAACTACTCATGCTCCTTCCAAGTTTAACCTGTCCTTAAGTTACTCTGAAAGTAGGGAAAAACTTTTTAATGTTGTCCGAAGTAATGCCGAAGCGGAAGCATACATTTGCTACTCGGCGAAGTAGCTCGCTACGTAGCACGAGGACATTAAGGTCTGAGAAAAGCTACTTCGAGTGTATGGCCTTTTGATTAACAGCGATCTTTTTAGTTTTAGTGACCGGCGGATATTGAAAAAGGGATTTTAAATGGGGCGCAAAATGGGAATGCAAAGGGAAGCCGCCGGTAAACATATCACACCTTTTAACAAAACAGATAGAATCGTCATAAGTTCACAAGTTAAAATCAATGTTGTCGATGTGATTGAGCTAAAGTCGGACGCACGCGTGTGGCATGCGTTTTTTTTATTCCTATTTATTTTAGTTTCCCCTTAGGGGAAAGAAAGGAGACTTAAAATGGCAGTCGAAAAAGCAATTGGTTCCAGCAGTTTAGTAGAGGTTATTGACCGAATCCTGGACAAGGGCGTCGTAATTGATGCCTGGGTGAGAATCTCTTTGGTAGGTATTGAAATACTCGCCATAGAGGCCAGAGTAGTTGTGGCCTCAGTCGAGACCTATCTGAAGTACGCCGAGGCCATTGGTCTTACCGCAACAGCTGCATAAGGAACGGTAGGGAACGAGATTCCCAACCTAACAGAGGATTCTTGCCGGGCCATCCTTATGCACTGCTATGGGGGACCGCAGAAAGCATGACTCGCCAAGAAAAACCTCTTCTTAACATGGATAATCTTATCAAAAAGGGGTATTAAAACAATGCTTCTAACCGCTGACAAAGGAAATGTTCTTGAGAATGTAATATCTTCATATGAAGCCAGAATACAAAGTATTGAAGCATTTTTTGAAGCCATCGGTCAAATCTTTCAGGATTTTCAGGAGTCTATTCTCGGTACAAGAGCCGAACGGGAAAAAATCAACAGCCAGCTAAGAGAAAGCCTTGCCAGGAACGAGTCTCTACGCAAGAAAGATTTTGACCGGATGATGGATGTTATCTCTTCACACTTAGACCAGAGCGAACAGGAAGTAAGACAATTATCTAAGAGACATCTTGGTGAACAAACAAAGCTGGTGCAGCAATTAAGGGAAGGCTTGGGAAATTTCAAAGATGCTCTTAGCAAAGGCCAAACTAAAAAGGTCAAGGAACTTCAAACACTGATTAAAGAAATCCTTACCAAACAGGATGAAAGCAAAAACAAAGTTACTTCAAAGTTAAAAGAGTTTCAACAAGGACAGCAACAAACTTCGAAAATGCTTAAGGAGCTTTTAGCCAAGGGGGAAAAGTTGAGAATAAAGGATTTTAAGGCTATGCTTGCAGAGTTCAAGAGGCGCCGGAAAGCCCGCATAGCTCGTCAGGAGCAAAGATGCCAAGAAGTCCGGGATATGCTCGGTAAATTCAAGGCCAAACGCACGCAAATAGAACGAACTCATTTTGCTGGGCAGCGGGGAGGTGTAAAATTGCAGATAACCGGTCATGAGAGCTATCATAGATAACATTATAAATTCTTATGATATGCAGACGAAGGCTTTGGGTACTTTAGTGGCCAGCACAGAAAGGGCTTTGGAGCAGTTAGACAGAGAAAAGGAAGCGAGTAAGCAAACAGAAAGAATAAAGAATTTGGTTAAGGGCTTAACGATGGATTTAAACAACATGCTTACAAAGTTTTACTTTTACAAAGAGCATAAGAATGGAAGATACGAACGGATGACCAAGGGCCAGGAGAAGGCTTTGGTTGATTTTGTTAATTTTGTGAAGGATATAAGTGAAAAAGTACGTCAGTTACTTACTCGTTTTCAAAAAACCGAAACTTTTGAGGAGAAAATCGAAAAAGAGTTAAGGCAGCTCGATGGCCATGTTAAGCGAAAGCTAAAGGGGTTCGATGATGCTTTGAGTGAGAATGACGAAGACTTAGTCACCAGCTTTGGCAAATATGCCCAAAATCTTGCTCGTTGGATTGCTGAACTCTTCAAAGCTTGCAGTGCCATTACCGCAGTGGTGAATAGATGCAGGCTGAATAAAAATAAAAGGGTTAATAAATCAAAATATCACTTCAAAGCAGGTTCTACCACTGGACCTATCTGCCCGTCTGACAGTCGGTCAGAGGATCTATTTAAGGGTTTAAAGGTAGGTGTGGCCAGTACCAACGATAAACCAAAACATTTAACACATTCAAAAGTTTAACCAGATGCTACAGACGAGAATCCAATCTGTTCTGAGTCATTTAGACAAAAAGCTTCATCGATTTATTGATATTGTCGGTGAAGTTCCTTATGTAGCTCTTCCGCCGGAAAGGCCATACATTATTTGCTTTTCCGCAAAAATCAAAGAGGTGTGTGGATATGATGCTGACGACATCCTGATTAATAGGCAGCTTTGGATAGATATGGTTCACCCTGATGACTGGGGGCGAGTTGATGCAGCTTTTACCCAGTGTAAAAATGAAGGGATACCTTTCGATATTGAATACCGCCTTGTCCACAAGGATGGCTCACTGCGTTATGTCAGCGATAAAGGTGAGCCTGTTTTTAGCCACAAAGGCGAAACAATCCAAATTGAGGGTGTGATAACTCCTATTGGAGAAAGCAAAAAGCCCGGGGGTATACCACTGCTGGAAATTAGAAAAGTAACAGAGTTCAACGATGTAAACTCGAATCATTTTCAAAAAGCGTAGAAGTTCAGAAAGGAGATTCAAAATGGTAATGACAATAGCAGAAGACATGAAGAAGCTTACAGAGAACATCATCGTTTCTAATGATGTTCGGCTAAAGGCGCTGGGTGAACTAGTAGCTGGCACCCACCAAACCTTAAAGGGGTTTTCTATGGATAGAAAAAAGATGGCTGCGCAACAGGCCAAGGATTTGGCTGACTTCGTAAATGGCCTGTCTAAGAATGTGCAAAGTTTTATCAGCAAGTTCCAAAAGGACCATCAGCAGATGAGCAAAGAACAAGCAAAAAGCTTGTCAGATTTTGTTACCAATCTGGCAAGTGAAATGGGTTCAATGCTGAATGGTTTCCAGACGGCTCGTAGCAAAATGTCAAAAGAACTCAAAGACAGACTCGCTAAAGAAGTGAAAGAAATTGAGATTTATGTTGCGAACAAACTTGAAGAATTTAACAAAGCTCATGCTGATATGAGCGGGGCGCTCAAAAAGGAACTGAATAACTATGTGATGGGCATTGTTGGGGAAACCAAAAAGCTTTTAAAAGAGTACAGCTCTGACATGGCACAGGCAAAGAAGGCCTGGAAAGACATGAGCACCACTATGGCCAAGTCAAGAAAAGCTGGCTTTCTGATGCCTGAGATTGACGCCGGAGAAAAGGTAACCACAGTCAAACAGGCAACTCGTCTCGGCGGAGGCTCGCCGAGCCGTAGCGGGACACGCAAAGCACAAGGTAAAAAGAAGACCTCAATGAAGAGCAAAGGCAGCAGACAAAAGGCTCACGCTGGTGTCTAACAAGAATCGAGACTCGTACTGAATTGTTGGCTGTAGAAAAAGCCAGGGAAGTATAAATACAAATTCAGGGAGGTATTAAATTATGAGCCAGACAACATATACCGTAACCCAAATAACGTGTGGGTTCTGTAAGGGTACGGGTAAAGACCCATTCGACTTGTTGAGCGAGCTTGCCACCTGCCAGGTGTGTGAGGGGACAGGCAAGGTTCGGATTGAAGAGCCAGCAATTAAATGTGCTTTTTGTAAAGGCAGCGGTGTCTATCATGATAGCCGTATTACCTGCACCGTCTGTGGAGGCAAAGGTATGGTTACGGCTCCGAAAGGTGAAAATGTCCAGTGTGCCGAATGTGAGGGTACAGGCATGACAATAGATAGTGGATTGCCTTGTCTTTGGTGTAAAGGCAAAGGAGTCATTTCAAAGTGAAAGGCGCAATCAAACCAAATTTACCCAGAGAAGACTACATCAAAAAGAGCAAAGAAGCTCTGAGTAAATGGCAGGCCATCAAAGAGAACTTTAGAAACAGAGAAAAGAAGATAAGAGCAGAGTTGGAGAAAGCGAGCAAAA
>CAZTWR010000054.1:0-9919 GCA_964618055.1 uncultured Pirellulales bacterium
AGATATATGTTGTGATTGGCTTCGGCGCTGAGCAGGTAAAGAAGAGATTCGAGGCCGCTAATGATATAGTTTGGGTCCGGCAGGATGAGCAGAAAGGAACAGCCCATGCGGTTTTGTGCTGCAAGGAACATCTCAATGGTTTTGACGGTGAGACGTTAGTTCTTTGCGGCGATGGGCCTTTGATTCGGGCAGATACGCTGAGAACAATTATAGAAAAGCACGAGGCTGAGAATTCGGCAGCGACATTAGCAACGGCTATTTTGGATGACCCGACCGGTTATGGACGGGTGTGCAGGGACGCAGACGGTAATATCGAGGAGATTGTGGAGCATAATGACTGCACAAGTGAGCAATTGGGAATTAAAGAGGTCAACCCAAGCTATTATGTGTTCAATAACAGGATTCTCTTCGAGGCTGCGGCGAAGGTCAGGCCTGATAATGTCAAAAAAGAATACTATCTAACAGATGCGATTTCGATTATCATCGCGGCCGGCCACAAAGTTGCTGCGGTTGCGGCGATGCGGCCCGAAGAGGCGATGAGTGTCAACACTGAGGCGCAACTTGGCGAGATAAACAGGATTATGCAATGCAGAATCGCAGAAAACACAAAATGAGAAGTTAAAGTTAAGGCTGAAGAGAGATGGTTCTGGACAATACTCTAAAGATATTTTCCGGCAGTAGTAATGCGGCGTTAGCTGATGCGGTTTGTAAGTATCTGGGGATTTCTCTTGGCAATGCAGAGATAGACAGGTTCCCTGACGGTGAAAAGGTTATCAGGGTAGAGGATGATGTTCGCGGAAGGGACTGTTTCGTTGTACAGTCGACGTGCAGGCCGGTTGATGAGCACTTAGTGGAGCTTTTAATCTATCTGGACTGTCTGCGAAGGGCCAGTGCCAGCCGTGTTACTGCGGTTATACCTTACTTTGGCTACGCCCGGCAGGACAGAAAAGACGAAGGTCGGGTTCCCATTACCGCAAAACTGGTGGCCAATCTTATTACAGCCGCCGGGGCCAACAGGGTGCTGGCGATAGATTTGCACGCACCGCAATTGCAGGGGTTCTTCGATATACCTGTTGACCATCTAACCGGTCAGCTGGTGTTGAGCAAGTATTTCAGGGACAAGAAGATTAGTAATCTAACGGTGGTTTCGCCGGATGTTGGTAATATGAAGACTGCGTCCAGCTATGCTTCGCATCTGGGTGGGGAGCTGGCGATTGTGCACAAAAGACGGATGAGCGGCAGTGAGGTGGAAGCTCGGGAAATCATCGGCGATGTGAAAGGCAGAAATATCCTAATGTGCGATGATATCATCGCCACCGCCGGGACGGTGTGCAGCGCGGCCAAGCTGGCTAAGGAAAGGGGGGCCGAAAAAATATGTGTTGGGGCCACGCACGGCATCTTTGCAGGGCAGGCATTGGAACAGCTGAGCCAAGCACCAATTGATGAGGTGATAGTTACTGATACCATACCTCAGAGTAAAGAGACCAAGAAGCTGGGTAATATGAGGGTTTTAACTGTTTCCGCAATGTTAGGTGAAGCGATAAAGAGAATTCACAAAAATGAATCGGTTAGTATCTTATTTGAAGATTTTTGAGAGGACAGAAAAATCTGACTTCTGGCACAAAGTGAGGCAACTATGGAAAAGACTTTGCTATTAAAGGCTGAGATTCGAGAACAAACAGGCTCAACTCATGCGGTGAAAGTGCGTAAACAGGGTCGGATACCTGCAGTTGTTTACGGCCATAAGCAAGAGCCGATGGCTATTTCGCTGGATGCGCATAATCTGGTGGAAGGGCTGCATCATGGGCATCGAGTATTTGATGTGCAGATTGGTAAAAAGAAAGAGACGATAATTATTAAAGACCTGCAGTATGACTATCTTGGCAGAGATATTATCCATGTGGACCTTATGAGAGTTGATGTAACCGAGACGGTTCGTGTAACGATTCCTATCGAGCTTAAAGGGGAAGCCCGCGGCGTGCATGAGGGAGGCATTATTGAGGCGCCTACAGACCATCTGGAAGTTGAGTGCAAAGTAACTGATATTCCTGAGACTATTGTTATTGGTGTGAAAGATATGGGTATCGGTGACACGTTGTATGCCAGCGATATCGAATTGCCGAGGGGGGTGAAGCTGGTAAGTGCACCATCGACGTTGCTGGTTACCTGTAGTCTTGTTGCCGCCAAGAGTACCGAAGAGCTCGAAGAGGAAGTGCCGGCTGCTCCTGAAGTTATCGGCGAGGTCAAAGAGGAAGCAGAGGAGAAACCACCAGAAGAGACCAAATAGCACCTTTGGTGCCGAGAGTAAGATGGATGGGCCTGAGATTAACCCCATTAGAAATTCTGTTTTTAATGGGGTCATAACAGGGTAGAGATGGATGTTTCTGATAGGGTTAAAATGGTTGTCGGCCTGGGGAATCCGGGCGAGGAGTATGTTGATACGCGGCACAATGTTGGTTTTAGAGTAATAGATTCGCTGGCTGAGACGCTAATAATAGATGTAAGAAAAAAAAAATTCGGCGCTTGCTTAGGCTCAGGTGAATTTGCAGATAAAAAGTTAATATTGCTAAAGCCGATGCGGTTTATGAACTGCAGCGGCGAGGTTGTTACAACAGCGGCAGGTTTCTACAAGCTTGTATTGAGTAATCTGCTTGTGGTGACCGACGATATGGCGCTGCCGCCTGGCAGGGTTCGGATGAGGATGAAAGGTTCGGCAGGCGGACACAATGGTTTAGCTGACGTGATAGAGAAACTCGGCACGGAGAATATAAGCCGACTGCGAATTGGTATCGGACAAAGTAGTAAAGAATTGGCTTATGATTACGTTTTGAGCAAACCAACAGAAGCAGAAAAGCCGCTACTGGATGAGGCAATTGCCAAGGGACGTGATGCGGTGCTCTGTTGGGTTGAATATGGTATTGAGGCGGCGATGAATGAATTTAACCCGCCATAGACAGGTAAGCAGGAGGTATTCGATTTGAAGACCATTGTTAAGAATAAGAAAAGGGCCTCATCTCGCAAAAAGGCGGCGAAAGGAAAACCCAAATTGTACGAGGCGATGTTTCTTGTTGATTCGGCTAAGGCAACGTCAGATTGGGAGGGGGTCGATTCGGCCATCAAAAACATACTAGAAAAAGCAGGGGCTGAAATTGTCTCGATAAGAAAATGGGACGACAGGAAGCTTGCCTACGAAATTAAAGGACACAGCCGTGGGACGTATATCCTTTGTTATTTCAGAGCTGAAGGCGGGAGAGTGCGGGATATTGAACGTGATGTTCAGCTCTCGGAGCGGATTATGCGTGTTTTGATTCTGTGTGCCGAGAAGCAGACAATCGAAGATATTGAAAAAGACCCTACTTCGCAAAAGGATAGCGAAACGGGAATCCAAAAAGATACTCCTGCCGCACAGACTAAAAAAAGCAAACAAAAGGCTAATCAAACAGCAATGAAGGCTGATGCTGAGCAGAAGACAGAAAATCTGACTTCTGAGATGTGACCTTTTATAAAGGGAAATTTACAATGGCTAATTTTAATAAAGTTTTTCTGATGGGCAATCTGACTCGTGACCCTCAGTTGTCGTATACTCCGAACCAGACGGCTGTGGTTGATTTTGGGTTGGCGGTGAACCGTAGATGGAAAGGTCAGGATGGGGAGGCCAGGGAAGAAACCTGTTTTGTGGATTGCCGGGCATTCGGTCGGCCAGCTGAGAACATAAACAAATACCTGACCAAAGGCAGGCCACTATTTGTTGAGGGCAGGTTGACTTTCAATAGCTGGACGGCTCAGGACGGCACAAGGCGAAGCAAACACCGCGTTACCGTAGAGAACTTTCAGTTTCTGGGCGGCCAAGCAGGAGGCAAAGGACAAGAGACGAAAGACGAGGGACGAGATGAACAGGACGTGAGTGGGAAAAGCATCGAAGCAGAAGAACAAGGCGGCGATAGTATCGGGGCAGATGATATACCGTTTTAATCTTTTTACTGCGTCGTGCGTATCGCGTGTAAAGAAAGGCAAATAGACAGGTAGCAAATGGCAACACCAATAAAAAGAAAAGACAACAAGAGAAAAGTGCGTTATGCAGGTGTTCGGGAGCAGACACAATGTCGTTTTTGCAGAAGAGGCGACAAATACGTTGATTATAAGGACATCGAGACCCTGGAAAGACTCTTAACCCATCGCGGCAAGATATACTCGCGCAAGCGCAGCGGCAATTGCGCCAGCTGCCAAAGAAAAGTGAAAACGGCAATTAAACGTGCCAGATATATGGCGCTATTGCCATATACTATTTAACAGCGAGTAGCTCACTGCGGCGAATAACCAAATAGTCCACCTGAGATGGAAGGGAAAAAGTAAATGAAGGTTTTGCTTTGTGAGGATGTTAAAGAGCTCGGCTGGCTCGGCGATGTTGTTGAAGTCAACACGGGGTATGCGAGGAACTATCTGCTGCCGCAGGGGCTGGCAACTGTTCCAACCAAGGCAAATTTGCGTTCTCTGGCAAAAGAAGCAGCCAGGCGGGCAGAGCAAAGAAAGCTCGAGAGAGAGAGGCTTAGCGAAGTAGCAGCGGCAATGGAAGGAGCGGAAGCAGTTGTCGCTGCCAAGGCGAACGAGCAGGGAATTTTGTTCGGCTCGGTCGGGGCGCGGGAGATAGCAGAGAACCTTCGTGCGCAGGGCTTTGAGGTCGCCGACGAAATGGTTCAGTTAGCTGAACATATAAAGCAAGTGGGAACGCACAACGTAACACTTAGATTCGATAAGGATTTGACGACTACCGTTAACGTTGTTGTTGTGGCCGAAGGCGAAGATGTTACAAGTACAAAGGAGCCTGAAGAGAGGCAAGAAAATAAACCAGATGACGAGAACAGGTAAAGAAAAAACCATTACACCCAAAGGAAAGGCGGCTGGCTGGGCTGAGGTTACCAATGTTGCCAGTAAAGGCCAATTGTTGACTACCCGACACATGCCAGAATCACTTGCAGCAGAGGCGGCTGTGTTAGGCTCAATGATAATCGACCCGGAGTGCATCAGCGATGTTATCGAACAACTGAATGTAGATGCCTTCTACCGAATCGAGCACCAGATAATATTTGACGCTTTGGTTACGCTTTATGAGAAAAATAAGGGGGGGAGTCTGGATGCAGTACTGCTCCGCGATGAGCTTGAGAAGCGCGGACATTTAAAGGAAGCGGGCGGGGTAGAATATCTTGCGAAGATTCTGGATTCCGTGCCATCGTCGGCGAACGTGATGTATTATGCGGGGATTGTCAAAGATAAACAGTTGCTGCGTGAGATTATTGCTGCTACCAGTGAGATTTTGAATGATGCGTACAGCGGAGACGGCGAGCCCAATGAGAAGCTAGATGAGGCGGAACATAAAATTTTCGCTATTACCGATAAAAAGGTAAGCGGTTCGGCGTCACCCTTGCTGGAACTAGTCCATAGGGCTTATGAGCTTATAGACGAGCGTAGCGGCCGTCAGGTGCTAATTACAGGACTGTCAACCGGCTACCACGCACTTAACGAGATTACCTGCGGTTTGCAGGATGGTGAGATGATAATCATTGCAAGCAGACCGAGTATGGGAAAGACGAGCCTGGCATTAAATATTGCCGAGCATATCGGTGTGATAGAGAAATTGCCGGTTGCGATATTTTCATTAGAGACAGGCAGGCAGCAGTTGGCTGAGAGATTTTTGTGCAGCAAGAGCAAAATTGATGCACAAAAAGTAAGAAAAGGCCTACTTAGTACTGAGGATTATGAGGAACTGGTCAAGGCCTGCGGCGAATTGGGCGAGGCGCCGATTTATATCGATGATACCGCAGCGCTGACGCCGCTGGAACTGCGTGCAAAGGCGCGGAGACTGAGGAGCCGACACGGTATTAGATGCATCATAGTTGATTATCTGCAATTGATGCATCTGGGTTTAGGCAAAGTAGAGTCTCGCCAGCAGGAAATCACGACGATTTCGAGATACATCAAGAGCTTAGCGAGAGAGCTTAACATTCCTGTAGTGGTCCTGAGCCAGTTGAATCGCTCTCCGGAAGGCAGGGAAGGGCATAGGCCGAGGATGAGCGATTTGCGTGAGAGCGGCAGTATTGAGCAGGACGCCGACGTTGTGATTCTGCTGCACCGTGAAGATTATTATCGTCAGAGTGAAGAAGGACACGATAGTACGGCGGAGCTGATAATAGCCAAGCAGCGTAACGGCCCGACAGGGACCGTTAAACTGACATTCTTGGAAAGAGTTACACGGTTTGAAAATGCCTCCTATGCATCCGCCGAAGGCGGAGCCGGGGGCGGGGTGCCATTTTAGCGATGGACGATGGACGTCTGTGGTTTGTATTGAAAGGAAACGAGATGAAAAAGTCTTGCTGCTCACCACTTACCCTTTGCTGTTTGCTATTGCTTACAAATTCTGCTTTCTCTACCGATAATCAATTACCGATAGGCAGCATTCAGACAACGGGTAACGTCAGCATTAGCAACGAGGAGATTTTGTCGAAGGTTCGCAGCAGAGTCGGTCAGTTGTTTGACCCAGCTACTGCTGCTGAGGATGCCAAACGCATAGCCGAGTTGGCTGGCATCGAATATAGTTACTACAACACCGCCGTCGTTGATGAAAAAATCCAGCTTACCTTTGTTGTTGTTGAGAGAAATATCACCAGGTCGATTGTTTTTGTAGGCAACCGCAAGTATAAGGCCAAAACTCTGAAGGGCAAACTAACCTTTAAGAAAGCTGATTACCTCAAGCCAGCTATGGCCGAAGCCGGAAGAAGAGCTATCGCTGAATTTTATCAGGAAAAAGGATTTGCTTTTGCTCAGGTGAGCTTAGATGCCGAAAAGTTATCAGCAGGAAACGTGATTTATACGATTGATGAAGGACCAAGGGTCAAGATAACAGCGGTGAAGTTCGTCGGCAATGATACTCTGAAAACCAAGTCGCTTAAAAAGGCCATGAAGACAACGAAAACGAAATGGTTTTTTTGGCCAAGCTATTACACCGAAGAGAACGTGAATAAGGATGTTACAGAGCTGAAAAATATCTATTACAAAAAGGGTTTTTTGGACGTCGGCATAACAGCAAGAGGAGAATTTGCTGAAGATAAGAGCAAAGTCCGTATCACTTTCGTAATTGACGAGGGGCATACCTATACCGTTGAGAAGATTGTTTTCACAGGTAATGCACACTTCGACGCAAAGCGGCTACTGGCGGAGTTGAAATTAGAAAAGGGGCAAATCTACAGTGAGCAAAGAGCCGCTTTGGATGCTGGCCGGCTGCTTAAGCTTTACCGTGAAAATGGCTTTATTGATGTGAAAGTTGAGCAAAGTGTCAAGTTTATTTCCGAAGATAAGGTCAATGTTGAATTTGAGATAACAGAGGGAAAGCGTTTTCGAATCGGCCGGATTAATATAACCGGCAACGAACAAACGCAGGATAAGGTCGTCCGGCGAGTGCTGGATGAACATGATTTCTTACCAGGCCGATGGTACAACGCTGATATAGCTCGCGGGGATGGCAGCGGTGAATTGGAAAAAGAGATACGAAGGATGGTATTGACCGAGTCGGCAACTATTACACCCAGCGGCGAGGCGCCCGGCCAGAGGGATGCAGAGGTGAGCATTATCGAGGGCCAGACCGGTATGGTAATGCTCGGAGGCGGCGTGACGAGCGACAGCGGCGTTATAGGCCAGCTGGTTGTTGAGCAGAGAAATTTCGACATCAGAGATTGGCCGGAGAGCTTTAGTGAGTTTATCACCGGTCAGGCGTTCAAAGGCGCAGGACAAAGTCTGAGAATTGCTCTGCAGCCGGGGACAGAAGTCAGTGAATATCTGGTTAGTTTCAGCGAGCCATACTTTCGAAATAAGCCTATCTCTCTTGATGTGGTCGGCTCAAGCTGGGAGAGAGAGAGAGAAAGCTATGACGAAAACAGGCTGAAAGGATATGTAGGTTTTGAGAAGCGATATAAAAACCGCTGGCGCAGGAGCATCGGCCTTCGGCTGGAAAATGTTGACATTGACAACATCGATTCCGATGCCCCCAAAGAAATCGATTCTGTTAAAGGTGATAATGCTCTTATGGGAGTCAGGATTGGCCTCGGAAGAGACCTTACTGACGACAGGTTTAATCCAAGTAAGGGCTATAGTTTTAACGCCAGCTACGAACAGGTTGCCGGCGACCACACTTTTGGGATATTGAGCGGTGTTTACAGACGGTACCGGACGCTCCATGAGGATTTGGCCGAGCGGAAGACTATTTTGGCAGCTAAACTGCTTGCGGCGACTGTGGTAGGTGATGCACCGCCTTTTGAAAAATTCTATGCTGGTGGTACAGGGACCTACGGCATCAGGGGTTTCGATTACCGGGGCGTAAGTACCAGAGGCGGAGTTGACGAAGACCCGATAGGCAGCGACTGGATATTTTTGGCTAATGCTGAGGTAACCGTGCCTTTGGTGAGCGACAACTTTGCAGCGTTGTTCTTCGTTGACAGCGGTATAATTGATTCCGGGGGTTACCGTGTAGCGGCGGGAACAGGTATACAGATACTAATACCTCAGTGGTTTGGGCCTGTGCCGATGAGACTTGAGATTGCTGCACCGGTGATGAAAGATGGTGATGACGATACCCAAGTTTTCAGTTTTTCTGTGGGGAGGTTGTTCTGAATATTCAACAAACAATCAAAGAAGAAAGGGAAGGTTTAGGTTATGAAAACTAAGAACATTGTTTTGGCAGCGCTGGTTTGCGTGATAGTTTTGGCAATGGTTGGCTACGAGCACGGTAACTTCAAAAGGAATGCTCAGCACATACAAAAA
This sequence comes from uncultured Pirellulales bacterium, assembly GCA_964618055.1. GTDB lineage: Bacteria > Planctomycetota > Phycisphaerae > Sedimentisphaerales > Anaerobacaceae > CAYYFT01. The sequence goes on from CAZTWR010000054.1 coordinate 8,809, forward strand.
ATCACTGCTGAGCAAGAGGATATCCTCCTTGAATTGGAAGAACTCAACAAGGAAATTGAAGGTTTAAAGGCTGATTTAAACACCTTTAAGCTTAGCGACAAAGATTACATTAAAAAAATACAGGAAATGATGGAAAAACAAGCCAAACTGCGGGTGCAAAAGGAAACCCCACAGACTGAACCGAAACAATCCGGCACGGGACTGAAGGTTGCGGTTGTCAGCATTCGGCAAATCTTTCAGAAGTGTGAGAGAGGCGCCAGCTACAGAGAAGAAGCTATCGCCGAACAGAATAGAATCGTTGCGGAACTGGAGAAGCTTTCCAGGGAGATCGAAGCTGAAAAAGCAGGACTGAGAACGTTGAAAGAAGACAGCAGTGACTATATGACGCAGGCGAAAGGATTGTTCGAAAAGCAGGCCAACTATCAGGCTCGACAAGAATTCTACAAGCAGCAGATGGAGCTAAAAGACCAATTATGGACGAAGGAGCTTTATCAAGATATTTTGCGGATAACGGGGGAGGTTGCGAAAGAAAAGGGGTTGGATTTGGTGATTAGAGAGGATGAAGTCGATTTTTCTGAGACAAATACCAGCGAGCTTGGGCTGGCCCTGAGGGTGCAGAAATTATTGTATAGCGGCGGTTGTTTGGATATCACCGATGAAGTAACAGCTCGGCTGGATGCAGAAAAATAGTTTTGAGTTATAGCTAAAACTCAAAACTAAAAGGGTTTGGAATGAGATTGACGGTTGCACAATTGGCTGAGCGGATTGGTGCTGAGTTAGTTGGTGACGGCTCCAGCCAGATAAGCGGTGTGGGTGCAGCAGAGGCGGCTGGTGAGAGCGATGTTACTTTTATTACGAATGACAGACACATACCTCGACTTGAAAAATCGCGTGTGGGAGCGGTTATCGTTGCCAGGCGTATCAAGGATTTGGTCAAGCCGCAATTGATTGTTAAAAATGTCGATGCGGCTCTGATAGAGACATTAAATGTTTTTGCACCCAAGTTGAGAGCTGCGGCGGAAGGAATTGACCCAACAGCGAAGGTCGGGCAGAATATAAAAATCGCCAAGGGTGTTTCTGTCGGGGCGGGCGTAGTAATTGACGATGGAGC
>CAZTWR010000055.1:0-9869 GCA_964618055.1 uncultured Pirellulales bacterium
ATTAGTGTATGTTGATATGGTAGTGCAGAGCGGGATTAATTTTGATGCGTTCGGGTTGCAAATGCAGTTTGGCAAGAATCAAGCCGGTATGCACATTAGAGATATGATGCAGGTATCAGCAGCTTTGGATTACTTTGCACTCATAGCTAAGCCATTGTATATAACCGAGGTGGAAGTTCCGAGCCAAAATGGCACCGGTTTATACAATGGCAAAGTTGCTGGCATATGGCACGAGGAATGGGACCAATCGCGGCAAGGACAATGGATTGAACAATTCTATAAGATAGCCCTGAGCAAGCCGTTTGTCGACACGGTAACATATTCGAACCTCACTGATACAGATGACAGCGCTATAGCTAACAGTGGCCTGTTGACGGCCCAGCTCGAACCTAAAAAATCGTTTCAAACCTTGAAGAAACTACATAATGCTATTTTCAGTTGGTAGGTGAATGGTACCTACGATTAGGAATAAAAAAGCTACCAATTGAAAACATGAACTGAAAATTAACCGTGGCAACCGATAGTTTTATCCAACAATCCGATACGTCGCAGAACAAGATTCAATCATTTGCGTTCTGTTTAGCTTTGAGCGTAGCTGGGTGCATATCTGTTTGTTTTGTGGTTTCGAGCCTTGCCAGATTCGGGCAATCGTGCGAAATTAGGTTGGAAAGCCGAATAAATCCAAATTACGCGCCGTCAGCAAGTTTGATAAGATTGCCTGGCATAGGTATTGGACGAGCCGGGGCGATAGTGGCTTATCGCGAGAATTTCAGCCAAAGGAATAACAACAGCAGAGCCTTTCGAAATTGCGACGATTTGCAGAAAGTTAAAGGCATAGGGCCTAAAACAGTAAAAAATATATGTCAATGGCTGAAGTTTGAATAAGAATAACGTATCCGCTATCCTTATAGTAGAGAAGAGAACAAATGGATGAGTGGGAAGTAAGCAAGCCGCTTGGACAATGCTGTGGCAGCGGCAAAAAGATTGAATACGGCGAAGAATATTTTGCCGCTTTGGTTAAAACCGAAGAAGGATTGGCCCGGCGGGATTTTTGCGCTGATTACTGGCTGGCTGAAAAGCCGGATGTGTTCTGTTACTGGAAAACCAGACTGCCTCGGCCTGATGAGAAAAAGCATATATTCGTTGATGATGAGATGCTAATGGCCTTTTTTGAGCGGCTTGAGAGAGAGGACGAGCAGGAAAAAATAAATTTCAGGTTTGTCCTGGCGTTGATTTTAATGCGAAAAAGGCGCCTGAAATACGATTCGTCCAAAGTTGAAGGTGATAAAGAAATTTGGCGTTTGAGAATAGTCGGCGATAAGCAAACCGTCGATGTGCTAAACCCGCATCTTGATGAGGAGCAAATCAAGCAATTATCATCACAGATAGGCGAGATTTTACAAACGGATTTATAGAAAGTGGATTACCAACAGAAAAACCGGCGATTGTTCCTCATTATTGTTGCAGCAATTTTAGTTTTTGCCGGCTGTGCCCCCCAGATACAAAAGCCGGTACGGATCTGTCCAGGAAAAGGCTCTGTAGCCGAGGCACTATCTATTTTGAGGTCAAGCTCAAAAAATACAGTGCCGCTGAAAGCCAACGGCCGCTGTCTCTTACAGTATTATGCTGAAGGCGAAAAACCTAAAAGGGAAAATTTTCCCGTGAAGCTCTGGGCCAATCCGCCAATCGAAATTTATCTGCAGGGTGATGTAGCTTTTGACCCTAAGGGGATTGTTCTCGGCTCGAACGAAGATGAGTTCTGGCTGGCAGTGAAACTGAAAGAGGTCAGCAGCTATTGGTGGGGACAATGGTCCGAAAGAAGCTGTCCTAAAAAGCTGATGGTTAATCCGAGATTGTTGCTTGAAGCTCTGGGGATTGCAGCGGTCGGGGATGTAGAGAGCTGGTCTTTGTCGAATGAAGGGGCCTTTGACGTGCTTACGAGACGAGGGGGCGGTGTCGAAACCAAGAAAATATATATCAATAATTGTGATTATCTGGTTAGAAGAGTCGAATATTTCGGCGATGACGGCCAAGCTACTATCGTTACGGAGCTGGACAAATACAAGGAACTTATCAAAGACTTTTTCGTACCAACCTTTATAAAGATTATCAACTGTACCGATGGCAACGAAGAAGATTCAGTCCAAATTACCCTTAGCTCCATAAAACCGACGAACTTCACCGATAAGCAGCGCAGGCGTCTTTTCACTCGTCCGCAGCCGCGAAGTTTTAAGCATATTTATAAAATCGTTGACGGCGATATTTTTGAACAGCCTTAGTAAGTAATGCGTATAGAGCTTCCTGCATTGTTCTTAATGGAGTTTACATATGACCAGAACGAGCTTAAAAGAGAGAATTAAACAAGGCCTATTTTTATTAGATGGGGCGATGGGAACAGAGTTGATTGCCCGTGGTGTTGAAGTTGGCAAGTGCAACGATTATCTAAATATCGACTCGCCTAATATTGTTTTCGATATTCATCGGGCATATTTGGAAGCAGGCAGCGATGCGGTTCTTACCAACACGTTCGGAGCCAACAAGTTCGCTCTGGCACGGCACGGCTTCAGCGACAAAGTCAAAGAGATAAATAAGGCAGCAGCGAAAATAGCTCGGCGGGCAGCAGGTGAGGAAAAATATGTCCTTGGCGATATTGGGCCAAGTGGCGATTTTTTACAGCCTTTGGGGAACTTGGAGCCGGAAGAACTAAAAGAAGCTTTCGCTGAGCAGGCAAAGGCACTTTCAGTAGGAGGGGTGGATGGTTTTATAATCGAGACGATGACTGCTCTTGATGAATTTGCGATTGCGATTGAAGCAGTAAAGTCAGTAGGCGGTGAGCTGCCTGTTTTTGCATCAATGGCCTTTGATAAAGCCGGTGATGATTACCGAACGATGATGGGAGTTGATGTCGAAGCAGCGGTTTCAAAAATAGCTTCGCTGGGAGTTAACGCGGTTGGATTTAACTGCGGTACAACCTCCCTCGATGAGTATGTAGAACTGGCGGGTAAATATGTTTCGGCGGTGAAGCTTCTGGGTAAGGATGTGTTAATTTTTGCTGAGCCGAATGCAGGCAAGCCGGAGCTAGTTGACGGCGGGGCGGTATATAGGGTTACACCCGAAGATTTTGCTTCGGCCGCAGAAAAAATACACTCGCTTGGCATAAACATCATCGGCGGCTGCTGCGGAACAGGGCCGGGGCATATCGCAGCCGTGAGCAAGAAGCTGCAACATGGGAACGGATAGCGAGGGAAGATAAGTTGACATGCTCTTTCGGATTGGGTGTGCAGACTAAACCCTCTGTCCTACCGTGACATGTTCTTCCAAGCGTATTACCCTAACGCTTCCTGGCCATACCATCTGTGGTTCCGTGGGTTTGTCTTTTTCTCGACCCATATAGAACAGGAGTTTAGTACGCATCTCACGCGCTCCAGGGCCACGGATTACCTCATAAACCACATGTGGGAACTCTTCAACATGATTTTCCGGAGATGGTAGCCCAATAAGAGGATTGACTATTTTTGGCTGTATGAGTCTGAAGGACGACTCCAAAATAAGATCAGCCATCGGTAGAAGTCCTGCTGGCACCGTGCCCAATGCTGAACGGCCACCCGAGGCCACAATCGTTGTTATACCTTTTACCGTAAGGAGTGTTATCAGGCCTGATACAAACATGTCTTCTCTCGCACAGAGAGGAAACCGGGCATCAAGTTGTTCAAGCCCATTGATTACAGCAAGTCCAACCGGAGGCATACCTCTTGGCTGTCGGTCAGCTGAGACAACGACGAGATGAAAGAATTCCTCAGGAGATATATACCCCGGCCAGAAGTAAAGAATTTCCAGCCTGTCTTCGCTGAGAAAACGCCGTATGGCAGATTCTGATTGCGCCAAGCGCTTTTTTGGGTTAAGCTTATCAAGTGCATGGTCAAACAGTTGTCCATTTTCGTCTCGTTGATTCGCCCATATTTGGGCGAGTGTTGCAACAGCAGCATTTTCGTCGTCCCTAAGAGATATGAGCAAAGCCCGTTTCTTAGCATCAGATGTGAGGAACTTCAACATCGTATAATAAGCAAGGTGGCTCTTCATGCTACCGCGAGATCCTACAAGCGCCGTGCAACGGCTCGTGGGAAAGCCATGCCCTTCGATAGCACCATTTAGAGCTTCAAACGGTGTCGGAAGAAAACCGGTAGGCGGAAGCGGTTTCCTTGTCTGCGAGAGAATTCTATGAACCGATGGGAAGGTAAAAATTCCACCCTCACTGATGAACGGCGACATGGGATGAGGAGCAGGTGGAGCAGCGTTTATCTTGAGGCGGTGCTCCCCGTCTGCGTGATCCTGGAATCGCGCCTTGGCTATACGCAACTTCCTTACGAGATACTCCTTTTCGGACCTACAGGTAAAGCCAACAACAATATCTGCGAAAAATTCCCAGTAGTCATGTATATCTGAATCCGGATTGCAGTCCAACACCGCAATCATCAAGAGAACATTTTTGATGCAAGAATGAACAATGGCTTTTAGAACCTCGTTTTTCTTCCAAGGGAGAATATTTAGACTATCAATCACAATTACGTCTGGACTGAAGCGATACATTTCTTTTTTCTGTTCCCACTGATTCTCCCATTTCTTAATTGCATTTTCAAAATACTCTCTAGGTTCAGGAAAATTAGAAGGCCCTATGTTTTCTCGTCCGTAGAGAATAACGCGGGGCATAGTTGTATCAAGATAATTACTCTCTGATGAAATGGGGACTATTCGCTTATCTACCTCTGTCCAGCCAAGCTTTTTTGCGTTTTCAATTATATTCATGCTTTCTGACTCAGCCGATATATACAAAGTCTTAAGGCCTTTGTCAGAGCCAGCAGACAGCCCAGGATTCTCATTGATAGCTATACGATATGCAAGCTCCAGTGCGAAGAGACTTTTCCCACCTCCGGGAGGTCCGGTCAACAGCATGAATAATCCTGGATATGGTTTGTTTTCGAGACGGTTTTCAACAACCTGATTTGGTATGTAGATTCCACCTTCCAGCAAGTCGTCAAGAAGGCACTGTTGTTTCCCCTTATCATCCAGCAGTGGATAAAGCTGCTCTGGATCCTTTTTCTGCGGGTTTGCCGGTTCACGGTGAAAAACGGGCGACATGTACGTTTTCAAAATATTGCTCATGATTTCCGCCTCCTTTCCTCTGTCAACTACGTATTATATGGTTCTATATAAGACACCTATAGATTTATAATTCCGCTGTTTTGAGTATTATTGTAGGGATTGTGGGGAAAAGCAAGGGGAATTTTTGATTTTTTAGACGCGGATTAACACTGATTTTTATAATTCTTGGATTCCCGCCTACGCGGGAATGACAAGTTGATATGCGGGAATGACAAGGACATCAAGCATTGAGGAATTTTGCGATTTGGTCTATTGTTTTTTGGGTGGCGCCCTGATTTTTTCTGATTACCTCTCGGCCGTTTTTGGCAATCATCCTCACAAAGTCTGGCTCACTTAGACACTTTTGCATTGTATCGAACAAGCCCTGTTTGTCTTTTACCATAACGGCACCATTGTCCTCAAGAAGGGCGTCAACGGTCTGCTTGAAATTGGAGGCATAAGGACCAAACAAAACAGGTTTGCCGAGGGCGGCGGCTTCAACCATATCGGAGCCGCCCATCGGTACAAGTGAGCGGCCGACAAAAATTATGGTAGCGAGCGAATAAAATTTTCTTAAATCGCCCATAGTATCGCCGAGGATTACAGACTGGATTCTCGATTCTCGATTCTCGATTCTCGATTTTTCTATAGCGTGGTTTTTAACCTGGCTGTATCTAATAAGCTCGAACCCGGTCTGTTTTATCAGTTCAGCAACTCCATCGAACCTTTCTGGTTTACGCGGGACAACTACGAGTCGCAGGTCGCTGAATTTCTCCTGCTGTTTTAGATTTTGGTAAACATCGAGCAGAATCTGTTCTTCATCGTTTCCAGTTGCGCCTGCAACCCATAATCTTTCATTGCTAAGGTTTAGCTGTGCCGCAAGTTCATCTGCACCTTCGACCTTGTCAGCGATTTGAGCGGTGTCGTATTTCAGTGAGCCGGTAACAATTACTCTTTCGTGGGGTGAGCCGATTTCTATGAAACGCTGAGCGTATTCGTCCGTCTGGGCAAGAATGAGGCTCAACTTTCGGAATATTCTCTTAGTAATCGGTTTTATCTTTTTGTATTTGGAGAAACTTTCATCGCTTATTCGGCCATTGACCACAACAACAGGAATATTTAGTTGGTCGGCGATTCGAACGAAATTGGGCCAAACCTCCAGTTCCATCAGCAGGCAAATTGCCGGCTGGATTCCGTGGAAAGCGCGACGCATTATGCAGGAAAAATCAAGCGGAAAGTAAAACACTTTATGATTGGCGCCGAAAACAGCGGTTGCACGGGTAAAGCCGGTATCGGTAGTGGTGCTTATTACGATTTCAAAATCGCTGAATCTGTTTTCAAGCTCTTTGACGAGGGTCTTAGCTGCATTAACCTCGCCGAGGCTTACGGCGTGGAGCCAGATACATTTTTTTAGCGCCGGGTCTTTACGAATAATTTTGCCAAAGCGATTAGACCAGCCCGCTCGATATCGTCTGTATCTGACCATCCGATACACGATGCAAGGAGTTATGAACAACGCCACCAGAAGATATACAAAGTCGATTACAAATCTCATTAGCAATCTCTGTAAAATAATAATGGCATAATCATATTCGTAAACTGCAGTTATGTCAAACGATTGCTCAAGGTGGAAAATGATGTATGTGACTGCCACGCTTAGCGGGACTTTTCATGCCGCCGCAATATCTTGAATAAAAACTGCTTTTAAGATAGAATAATTTTTATGAGCAGAGATAGTCGAAAGCGACGAAGCCCAGTTCGGAAGGAAGGTGACAGACAGCTTAAGAATAACACCAAGATGGTGGGTATGATAGGAGATAGAAAAGTCAGTTTACGAATCATTATTCCGGTTGTTTCAATAGTCATCGTTGGAATTTTGGTTGGCTTCGCTCATTGGCCTGTTCTATCAGCGGAAGCGTATTCATTTGATGACCACCAATACCTGAGTACAAATCCATTGGTTCAGAATCCCAACTGGGCATCAGCACGTCGGTTTCTGGTGGAGGTTTTTAGGCCATCGACTGTGAGGGGGTACTATCAACCCCTGACGATGATATCGCTTATGCTGGATTATGCAATGGGTGGGCGGGTTGAGAATCTGAAGCCATTCCACCTAACAAGCCTTTGTTTGCACGTGGTGAATACAGCATTAGTGATTGTGCTTTTATACTTGTTGTTTGACCGGCCTTTGGTAGCCGCTATGGTTGGTTTGTTGTTCGGACTTCACCCGATGACAGTTGAGCCAATCCCGTGGATAGGGGAGCGTAAAACTTTACTTGCTACTTTTTTTGCGCTATGGTGTCTTATTTCTTATGTTTGGTACACGCGGAGAAGAAATTGGCGACGGTATGGGATTTGTCTGGCGATGTATGTGTTAGCTCTTATGTCGAAGCCGACCAGTGTGCCGGTGCCGGTCTTGATGCTTCTATTGGACTTCTGGCCTATTCGGCGACTAAGCAGGCGGACAGTTTTGGAAAAAATACCGTTTTTCGCTATTGGTGGTGTTTTCGCTGTTATCACATTCGTTTCTCAGAAGCTTACTGCGGTAGTTGTGATGCCCAGCGAATATAACCCGATGAAAATACCGCTGGTCCTTTGTCACAACATCATCTTCTACCTGCACAAGATAATTTGGCCGACTAACTTGTCTTCACACTATCCGTACCCTGCGCCACTGAATCTGTCGCAACCAGCGGTTTTAATTGGAGTTGTGGGTACGTGTATATTGATTATAATATTGGTGATTTCGTTTCGGTGGACTCCAGTATTGCTGATAGGCTGGTTGTTCTTCTTTATAGCAATTCTTCCGACGATGCAGATAATTGGATTCTCAGATGTAATCGCTTCAGACAAGTTTGCGTATCTGCCGTCAGTTGGATTACTGTTGTCCCTAACATGGTTTTTAACACGGTCTTGGAATGGCAGGAGAAAGTTGTGGCAGGTTGGTATTAGACGAGTGGCTCTGGTGGTTATAGTTATGGTCTTGGCGCTTCTGGAAGGTGTTGCAACTCGTCGCTACCTGGTTCACTGGCAAGAAACAGAAAGTCACTGGCGATATATGATTAGTATGGCTCCTCACTCACATAGTCTGCACAGTGGTTTAGCATATGCATTTTTGCAGAAAGGTAAAGTTGACGAAGCTATCAAGGAGTGCCATGAAGCACTTCGGCTCAAGCCCACTGATTCTATCGCCTACCACGGGCTGGGAATAGCACTTACACAAAAGAACGAGCTTGACCAGGCTATTGCATGTTATAAGGAAGCGCTTAAGATCGGTCCTGATGATGCTAGGACCCATTCCGATCTTGCGGTTGCGCTTTTGCAGAAGGGTAGAGTTGATGGAGCTATTGAGGAATGTCGTCACGCACTTCGGCTGAAGCCCGATAGTTTCATTACACACCATAGACTGGGAATGGCACTTACCCAAAAGAACAGGGTTGACCAGGCCATTGGGCATTATAACAGGGCGCTTGAGCTGAATCCTGACTATGCTAAGGCACATTGCGACCTTGGATTTGCGCTTTTACAGAAAGGGCAGGTTAAACCAGCTATTAAACACTTTAGGGAATCAGTGCGACTTGAGCCCAATTTTCACTCAGGACTGAATAATCTGGCCTGGGTTTTGGCTACACACGAAAATCCGGAGGTGCGTAATCCTGTCGAGGCAATCCAGCTTGCGGAACAGGCCTGCGAGATTAGTCATTATAAACAGCCGGGAAACTTGGATACCTTAGCTGCAGCTTATGCAGCTGCGGGGCGATTTGATGAGGCCGTTGAGATTGCTGAAAAAGCTGTGGAGCTGTCATCGGAAGATAAGACCCAAGCTGACGAGATTCGCAGCAGGTTAAGTCTATATCGAGAGCGAAAGCCTTATTATGAATTGGCCCAGCCGATTCGATAGCGTTTGTATCTGGCCCATCCGATATAGAACGACGGGGCTTATTGCTACAGCTACCAGCAGATATATACAATCGATGATAAATCTTATTTGTCCTTCCTACAAAAAAGTAATCGGGATTGACACTTGGCTGAACAGAAAACGTAGGATGTCCGCACAGCCACCCCTTACTATAACGTAAAACCTTCCGGAAACAGCGTCCAATATGCTATAATATAAAGTGTAACAGATGAATGATTTCATAGAGTAAACGGCCAATTTATCGAAACTTTAGGTTATCTCATGAATTTTTCTAATCATTTTAATAAGCTGTTTTCAAGGGGTACGAAGAGCTGTGTTTTGTTACTGGTTCTATCTGCTCTGGTTCTCGGCATAACGCAGGAAGCTCTCCTTGGGCAGGAGGCTAATAATTTTCAGGTCGATGGGACATTGCCATTCGGTGACATGCCTTATATCTGGGCACTATTTCGTCGAGGTCCCGGAGGTGAGCCTTTACCTGATCCGGAGGAAAGTGTGCTTCAGATGTTTTTTGACAGTGGCGCTTCCGGGATATTGCTATCTCGCGAAACCAGAGAAGCTCTTGGCATACTCGCCGAACCTAATGCAAACTTTGTTGATGTCGGAGTAGGAGGAGAACAAGATTTTGAGGTATCCGAGAGTTTATATGTTGCGCTGGGGGATTACCATCCTTTAGAAGATACGCCGACTGAAAACCAATTTCATGAGGATTTGGGGCCTTGGAGGTTGATGTTAACTATCGACTACGTTGAGGACCCACTTGTTGAACAACCTATCGATATTGTGGGTATTCCCGGAATGGCTGGTAAGTCGG
>CAZTWR010000056.1:0-9843 GCA_964618055.1 uncultured Pirellulales bacterium
CGCCGAAGACGAGATAGAAATTGCTGCCGTGCTCATCGACATCGATCTGGCTTCTTAGCTTGTTCGAGATGAGCACTCTACTCTTGGCGTCGATCACGTGCTCATATTCGCCTGTTAATAAAAGCATGGCATTTGTTCCACTTGCAATAACAGTTTAGGGAAATCCTACCACTTCTTACCACCATGTCAACACGTAAAATCATTTTTTTTGAAATTTTTGGAAAATTTTATTATAGGACGTCTAACGTAATTGATTATCGACGAATCGAATGCGATTTAAGCCCTTGCCCTCACTATACTTGCCACCTTTGCGAAAATCCTAAATTCTAAATCCTAAGCACTAAACAACTTCAAAATCCCAATATTAAAATTTTCCAAATCGCAATCTGGCGGGTGTGAACGTTTATGAAATTTGAGTTTTGGTCATTAGTGCTTGTTTAGAATTTGGGCATTAGAATTTAGGATTTTGTGAGACAAAGCGGGTGAAGGGAATCGAACCCTCGTGACCAGCTTGGAAGGCTGGAGCTTTACCACTAAGCTACACCCGCACTCGTAATTGATTATTGATTATTAACTATTGACTATTTATAATTCGGCAGACCGATAGTAAATAGTAAATAGAAAATAGTCAATGAAAAATGGGTATTGCAGAAATAGCTGAACAAGCCAAGAAAGCCTCAATCCAGCTGACTGCGGTCAAAACCGACGTGAAAAATGCCGCATTAGCCGAGATTGCCAAAGCACTAAAGCAAAATAGCGAGAAAATCATCTCAGCCAACAAAAAAGACCTGGCAGCAGCTGAAAAGAACAACCTGGCCGCCCCTTTGCTGAAGAGGCTCAAGTTTGACGAAAATAAAATCGCTGACGTTGTCGCTGGAATTGAGAGCTTGATTAAGCTTGATGACCCGGTTGGTAAGACCCTCTCAGCCACCGAGCTTGACGACGGCCTTGAGCTTTACAAAGTCAGCTGCCCGATTGGGGTTATCGGGGTTATTTTTGAATCCCGGCCCGATGCCCTTGTGCAAATTTCCACGCTTTGCTTAAAAAGCGGCAATGCCGTCCTGTTAAAAGGCGGAAGCGAAGCTCAGCATACAAACAAAATATTGGCTGATATAATCAGACAAGCCTCTGAAAGAGCAGGTATGCCGAAAGGCTGGCTGGGGTTGATGGAAACTCGTGCTGAGGTTACAGAAATACTGAAAATGGATGAATACATTGATTTGCTCATACCCCGAGGCAGCAATGAGTTTGTCCGGCATATAATGAACAATACAAATATACCTGTCCTCGGACACGCTGAAGGAATCTGCCACGTTTATGTGGACTACGAAATCGATCTCAATATGGCAACAAAAATCGTCGTCGACTCCAAAACCCAGTACGTTGGTGTCTGCAATGCCGTGGAAACACTACTGGTTAGCCAAGGAATAGCACACCAATTTCTACCGATGATAAAAGGGACGCTGGAGCTGGAAGGTGTAGAAATACGAGGTTGCAAAAGAACCAGAGAAATTATTGAGGCTAAAGAAGCCACCGAGCAAGATTTTGCAACTGAATACCTCGACTACATCATCTCAGTAAAAGTTGTCAACAATATCGATGAGGCAATCGAGCATATCAATCGTTACGGCTCCGGCCATACCGACACGATTATTACCACCAACAAGGAAAAAGCCAAAAAGTTTATGGATTTGGTCGATTCAGCGAATGTGTTCTGGAACTGCAGCACTCGTTTCAGTGATGGCTACCGTTACGGACTCGGTGCCGAGGTTGGGATAAGCACCAACAAAATCCACGCTCGCGGCCCGGTTGGCCTGGAAGGGCTTGTAATTTATAAATGGAAACTTTACGGCTCCGGCCAGATTGTAGCTGACTATTCCGGCAGCGATGCAAGGAAATTTACGCATAAAAAACTGACTAAGGACTGCGAATTGTAGATGAGAAATTTTGAGAATGTAAAAAAAGTAGTTATCAAGATAGGCACAAATACGCTTACGAAAGCAGGGACTATCAAGATTGATACCCTCTATATTCGAGGCATTGCCAGAGAAATAGCCAGCTTACGTAAACGGGGGATACAGGTTGTTATAATCACATCAGGGGCTATCGGGATGGGGGCGGGGCAATTAGAATTGGCTGACAAGGTAAAAGACACAAAGATGCGGCAGGCCTGCGCGGCTATCGGACAGCCGCTTTTGATGGCTGAATACAGAAAATCATTCGCTCGCTATGGCGTTACCGTTGCACAGGTCTTACTAACCGCTGATGTGCTCAACAACAGAAAGACCTATCTAAATCTTCGCAATTCCGTCGAGACACTGCTAAAGCTGGGCGTAGTGCCCGTCCTGAATGAAAACGACAGTGTAAGCACCGAGGAAATCGGCTCGGCTTTCGGCGATAACGATAGACTAAGCGCCCTTGTAGCAAGTAAAATTGACGCTGATGTGCTGATTATGCTGAGCGATATCGATGCCCTTTATGACAGAGACCCCCGCAAATTCAAGGACGCAAAGCCGATATCCGTCATCTACGAAATAACCGAAGAATTGACGAAAAGCGCCGGTGCTAAAGGCAGCAGGTATGCGGTGGGAGGAATGAAAACCAAAATAGAAGCAGCAAAAATTGCCTCTAACGCCGGCTGTCGGATAGTTTTAGCAAATGGCAGATTGAAAAATATCATCGGCAAAATTATGGCAGGCGAAAAAGTCGGAACTGTTTTTATGCCGAAGCGAAAGCTCAGCAACCGTAAGCGCTGGATTCTAAATAGTGCCGCAGCTGGCACTATAAATATTGATGAAGGTGCAATGAAAGCAGTAAGGGCAAATAAGAGTCTTCTGCCAAGCGGAATAACTGCTGTCAAAGGCTTCTTTGAGGCCGGCTCAGTTGTAATGCTGAATGAAAACGCCAAGGCCGTAACGAATTTCAGCAGCACTCAGTTAAAATCCCTTGCCGGCAAACACAGCACCGAGATAAAAAAACTCCTCGGCCCCGGCTACAGAGATGTTATCGCAATCCCGGAAGACATCGTTTTGATTGATTATTGACTATTGTCTATTTACTATTTACCATATCCAAGGCCGGTTCGAACTCGAATATTCAATAGCAAATGGTAAATAGTAAATTGTTGTAAATTCATTGGCCGAAGTGGCGGAACTGGCAGACGCGCGGGACTCAAAATCCCGTCCTGGCAACAGGGTGAGGGTTCGACTCCCTCCTTCGGCAGTACAATCTGGCGCGTAGCATGTAATGATAAGGATTGGAAGATAAAAACGCGCGGCGGTAAACGTTGACAGTGTACCGACACGTATCGGAAAGATGTTTGATGCTTCTGAAGGAAAAGTTCGAATCCCTAGGAAATTTGCTATTTAAGTGGAGAAGTTTCCTGCCGCTACTGACAGTAGGCTTCTTCCTAATTGCCATGAGGCACTTTTCATACCCCAAAGGCGAGCATTTTCTGGATTTGCTGTGGGAAAGCACTTCTTTTGCTGTTTCATTATTCGGGTTAGCAATCCGAATTTTTACCGTCGGTTATGTTCCTAAAGGAACATCCAGCAGAACAACGAGAAAACCAAAAGCGAGCGCTCTAAATACTACGGGGATGTATTCCATGGTCAGACATCCACTGTATCTGGGCAATCTTTTTATATGGCTCGGTGTCTCAATGTGCTCCCGCTCTTTGTTTTTTGTTATAGCGATTATTCTCCTTTTTTCCCTTTACTACGGACTAATAATCCTTGCGGAAGAAAAAGTTCTTTATGAAAAATTCGGTAATATGTTTGTTGAATGGAAACACAAAACACCTCCGCTGCTTCCCAGATTCAGAAACTGGCAGAAAGCAGCTTTGCCATTTTCGCTAAAGGCCGTGCTTAAAAGGGAGCACACTACTTTCTTCGCTATAATAGCTGTGTTTACCTGCCTGGAAATAGGGGGAGATTCATTTTATTCAGGCAAACTAAAGTTTGACCCGGTTTGGGTATCGATATTTTTGACAGGATTGTGCACATACGTAATACTGCGAACCTTGAAAAAGAAACGTTTCCTGGAAGTAGAAGGAAGATAATACGTAACCCTAACTGAAAGACCCACAGCCTCCTTCGGCAGTTATGTTAAACGCACAGATATTATAGAAAGATTTTGGCATATGAGCACAAGCGGAAACAAACTGCTATTCAAAATTGCACGTCAGCGGATAACGGTTTCCCGCATTTTCGGCGTCCTGGTCCTGTTGCTTGTACTTTTTACGACACACTCCTTCAGTCAGGACAGTTTGACGGATACAGTCCTTGAAATGTCGGGCTTATTTCTGCTTACGATTTGCAGCGTCGGCAGGCTATGGGCATTATTATACATCAGCGGTTACAAAAAGCTCAAGCTTATCACGGAAGGTCCCTACTCGATGGTGCGGCATCCTTTATATGTTTTCAGTCTCATAGGAGCGATTGGCATCGGATTAACATCAGAAAACATTCTTGTGCTGGCGGTGCTGGTCATTTTCTATCTGTTGTACTATCCTCTGACAATTATTGTGGAGGAAAAAAAGCTGGTGGACAAATTCGACCAGGCATATCTCGATTACATCCAGCGCACACCGCGATTTATACCAAAATTATCACTGTATAAAGGCAGCGTCCAATATCAGATAAACGCCGATGTTTACGTAAAAAAGATGGTACTCGGGATGTGGTTTATCTGGATTTTTATTATTCTGCACATCATAGAAATTCTCCAACAGAGCGGCCACATACCTGTTCTTCTGAGAGTGCCGTAGGTCGAGGAACTTTCTCGCCCATATCCATTACTTGGCGACGAAAGGCGACAATTCGCGGAGGCGGTTGACGATTTCCGGCATTTTTTCGATTGTGTAGTAAACCTCTTCTTCAGTGTTATATCGGCTTAAACTAAAGCGGATAGAGCCGTGAGCGGCGGTGAAAGGGACACCCATAGCACGCAAAACGTGTGATGGCTCGAGTGAGCCGGATGTGCAGGCAGAGCCGCTGCTGGCGCATATGCCGTATTTATCGAGCATAAGCAGAATGGCTTCGCCCTCAATAAACTCGAAGCTGATGTTACTCGTATTCGGCAGACGATTTTCCTTGTCGCCATTTAGCATTGAGTCTGGGCATTGTTCCAGTATGGCGTTTTCGAGTTTATCGCGCAGGTATTTTACTCTGTCGTTTTCTTCCTTGATGTTCTTCGCCGCTAATTCACAGGCCACGCCCAGACCGACTATTCCCGGGACATTTTCGGTTCCGGCCCTTTTGCCTGCTTCCTGATGGCCGCCTAACATAAATGGGGCAAGTCGTGTCCCCTTTCGGACGTACAGAGCACCTATGCCCTTCGGCGCATGCAGCTTATGGCCGGAAAGGCTCAGTAAATCAATACTGCTTTTCGATAAATTCAGTGGAATTTTACCTACTGCCTGGACAGCATCAGTGTGGAAAACTACGCCTCTGGTGGTAACTAATTCTGCGATTTTGTCAATGGGGAATACTACACCGGTTTCATTATTTGCGTACATTATCGTAACCAGGACGGTATCATCATCGATTTGTTCTTCCAGCTCCGCCATATCAAGCCGACCCTGCTTATCAACGCTCAGTTCCACAACTGTGTAGCCGTGGTTTTCCAACTCCCTGCAGACCGCCAGCACAGCCGGATGCTCAACCCTGGTAGTTATGACTTTACGTTTGTTCGGCGCCGCAGCTAACGTGCCTTTGACAGCGGCGTTGTCGCTCTCGGTTCCACAGCTTGTAAATATTATTTCGCTGGGGTCGCAGCCGAGCAATCCGGCCACCTGCTCACGTGCCTTGCGGATTTTGCGGCCGATTTGTCCGCCAAAGGTGTGCATACTCGAAGGATTGCCGTAAAGCTCACAAAATAACGGCTTCATTTCTTCAAGCACTTCCTCAGCCACTTTTGTCGTAGCGTTGTTGTCAAAATATATTGTCTTCATTTTTTATTCTCTGTGATTGTGCGGCTGTTGTGCCGATTCTCTGTCTTCCTCAACAAAAAGCTCATCAGAGACAAATTCCCTCAGCTTGGCCTCAACCACATCTTTCATTGTAAACTCCGCAAGATGACACTGAGCACACATACCTCGAAAGGCAACGATAACCTTATCCCCTTCAACGTCTATCAGCTCGATATTGCCGCCGTGAGCCCGCAGTGCCGGGCGAATCTGCTCATTTATCGTCTGCTGAATGAGTTGAATCTTTTGAATATTGGTCAGTTTACTGGCCCATCGAGGAGCCGGTTCGATGACCTGTCCTGCTTTGTCACCCTGGATTTTTTCTATTAGCTTTTCGATTTGGCCCTGGCACCCGCCACAGCCGCCGCCAGCCTTGCAATAATTCGTCACCTGCTCGACGGTAGTGAGGTCATTTTCGCGTATTACGCGTTCGATTTCGTTTTCAGTTACGCCGAAACAGGTGCAGACAACGTTGCCTTCGAGCTCGTGTTTTTTCCTTCCGCCGGTTCGGTAATTTTCAATCGCTGCCTCAAGTGCTTCCCTGCCCATAACCGAGCAGTGCATTTTTTGCTCAGGAAGCCCGCCCAGATAATTTGCAATATCCCTGTTAGTGATTTTAGCAGCTTCCTCCAACGTCAAACCTTTTATCATATCGGTTAATACCGATGATGTCGCTATTGCGCTTGCACAGCCGAAGGTTTTGAACTTTGCATCGGCGATTTTGCCGTTTTTATCGAGCTTGAAAGTAAGCTTCAAGGCATCGCCGCAAGCTAAGGAGCCGACCTCACCGGTGCCGTCGGGGTCTTTTATTTCACCGACGTTGCGAGGATTGAAAAAATGCTCTTTAACCTTATCTGTATACTCCCACATACTTGATTACCTCTGACTCGCCTTCAAGGCCTGCTCGAAATCAGCTATTATATCATCAATATGCTCAGTACCCACCGAGACACGAATGTAATCATCGGTTACGCCCGCGGCGAGTTGTTCAGCTTCTGTTAGCTGCTGATGCGTCGTGCTGGCAGGGTGAATTACTAAAGTTTTGCTGTCACCGATGTTGGCAAGGTGGCTGGCTAATTTGACAGAGTTGATAAACTTAATGCCAGCCGGCCTGCCGCCTTTGATTCCAAAGCCGAGAATTGCGCCCTGGCCCATAGGCAGGTATTTCTTAGCCAACTTATAATCCGGATGTGACTGAAGGCCAGGATAATTAACCCAATTCACTGTCGGCTGGTCTTGCAGCCACTGTGCGAGTTTCAGTGCATTTTCGCTGTGCCTGGGCATACGCAGATGCAGCGTCTCCAGGCCCTGCAAGAACAAAAAAGCGTTGAACGGCGACATACAGGAGCCCATATCGCGCAAAAACTGCGTCCTGGCCTTGATGATATACGCCAATTCACCAAACGACTCGACATATTTGACACCATGATAACTTGGGTCAGGTTCAGTCAACTCAGGATAGCGACCGTTCGTCCAGTCGAATTTGCCCGAATCAACAATCGCCCCGCCGATGCTTGTGCCGTGTCCACCGATGAACTTCGTGCAGCTATGGACGACAATATCGATGCCGTATTCAATCGGTCTGAACAATATGGGCGTCGCAACGGTATTGTCGCAAATAACCGGCATACCATTTTTATGGGCGATGTCAGCTATCTTGTCATACTGCAAAATGTCGTTTTTGGGATTGCCGATTGTTTCTATATAGAGCAAACGCGTATTATCCTTGATGGCCTCGGCAAAATTCCCTGCCCTTTTCGGGGCGACGAAAGTTACTTCAATACCGAGCTTGGCAAACGTTTGGCTAAACAGCGTAACTGTTCCACCATAGAGCGAGTTCGAAGATACGATATGCCCTCCTGCACCACAGATATTAAATATGCTCACATAGATTGCCGACTGGCCCGAACTTAACGCCAAACCGCCCACTCCACCTTCCAACGCAGCCAGTCGTTTCTCCAATACATCCGTCGTAGGATTCATCAGACGCGTATAAATATTGCCAAACTCTTTGAGTGCAAATAAGTTCGCCGCATGTTTGGTGTTTTTAAAACAATAGCTGGTGGTCTGATAAACAGGCACCGCCCTGCTGAGCGTATCTGAATCCGCCTTCTGGCCTGCATGCAGGGCAAGTGTTTCCAAGTGATATTGAGTTTCTTTGTCCATCTCTTTAATCCTTCCTCATTTTTGAAGGTAAAATCTCTACCATCCTATCAATCGCCTTTTTTGCTTCTATCCTTACCTCTTCCGGCACTGTAATTTTATACTGCATATCTTCCAACGACCAAGCCACTTTTTCCAAAGTAATCTTTTTCATATTAGGGCAGATTGCCCTGTCGCTGGCTGGAATGAATTCAACTTCAGGATTTTGCTTTTTCAAAGGATGGAGCATCCCTACCTCAGTAGCTACTATAAATTGTTTTGCGGTGCTTTTTTTCGCATAATTGAGCATTTGGCTGGTACTAAGTATCGCATCTGAAAGCTCCTTGACCGGCTCGGTACACTCCGGATGGGCCATTACAATCGCATCTGGGTATTTTGTTTTTGCATTTTTAATGTCCGCTTCAGTTATCACCACGTGTACATGGCAATAGCCCGGCCAGAGCACAAGGTCTCTGCTGGTTTTTTCGGCGACAAACCGGCCGAGATGCTGGTCCGGCACAAAAATAATCTGCCTGTCCTGTGGTATAGAGTTCACTACCTCGACCGCATTAGAGCTGGTGCAACAATAATCGCTCTGTGCCTTGACCTCTGCGGAACTGTTTACGTAACAGACCACCAGCGCATTGGGGTGTTTCTGCTTCAGCTCGCTTAACTGCTCTGCGGTTATCATATCGGCCAAAGGACAGCCAGCAAGTTTATCCGGCAAAAGCACGATTCTTTCCGGGGAAAGAATAGCAGCGGTCTCTGCCATAAATTGTACACCACAAAATACGATTACCTGTGCATCAGTCTCCGCCGCTTTTATACTTAAGCCCAGAGAATCACCGCAGAAATCAGCCAAGTCCTGAATTTCGGCAGGCTGATAGTTGTGCGCAAGTATCATGGCCTTACGCTCGGCCTTTAACCGTTTGATTTTTTCAATCAGCTTCTCGTCCAAAAAACCTCCTGAAAAGCTCGTGCTACGTAGCGTTCGCCGCCGGCGAGCTACTACGCAGAGTAGCAAAAGTAAAAAGACAAAAGCTAAGAGCCGCCTTTTTTATTTTTTTACTTCCTTGTCATGTTTTATATAAACCAAGTCTGCTTTTGGCGTTGTAACGGTAACGCCGGCCGGCACCGACTCTTTTATCCAGACATTTCCTCCGACCACCGTGCCTTTTCCAATGACTACATCGCCGAGTATCGTTGCCTCGGCATAGATTGTTACGTTGTCTTCTATTGTTGGATGTCTTTTCCCGCCCTTTATTATCTTTCCCCTCTCATCCTTAGGGAAACTCAGAGCTCCGAGTGTAGCGCCTTGATAAATTTTCACATTGTCGCCTATGACCGTAGTTTCACCTATTACAACACCGGTGCCGTGGTCGATGAAGAAGTTTTTGCCTATCTTTGCACCGGGATGTATATCAATACCGGTTTTTGCGTGCGCACATTCGGTTATTATGCGCGGAATCAATGGCACATCCTTCAGATACAATTCGTGGGCAATGCGATACGTTGCAATTGCTATGATGCAGGGATAGCTTATCACAATTTCCTCATAAGACTTTGCAGCAGGGTCTCCATCAAAAGCCGCACCAACATCGCCCTTCAGCAGTTCTCTAATCTTTGGCAGCTGGGTTAATAAATGTTCGGTGGCGTCCTCAGCCATTGCTCGGCAGTCACCGGTATCGCACTTCTCCATTCTGCAACGGTATTTGTAAGCTCGCTCTATCTGC
>CAZTWR010000057.1:0-9830 GCA_964618055.1 uncultured Pirellulales bacterium
GTGTGACAACCAATCATTTTTATTTCTCCTGTTATTTCACTTCTATATTTGCGCCGATACTTTTCATCAATTTCACATAATCAGGGAAAGTAACGCTCATCGCCTCAGCAGTATCAATGGTGCACTGACCATCTAAGTTTAAGCCTGCCAGTGATAAAGCCATTACAATTCTATGGTCAGCCCAGCCGTGCAGTCCCGTTAGGGATGGCTTACGCCATTCGGCTGGCTCAGCTCTGCTGCCGTGTATTATAAGCCCGTCAGGTAATTCTTCAACGCTTACGCCCATCTTTTTCAGCTCGCAGGCCATCGCACTTATTCGGTCGGTTTCTTTAGCTCGTGCCTGTGGGACATTTACTAAGCGGCTTTGGCCATCGGCAAAGGCGGCGGTAACAGCCATAGCAGGCAGCGCATCGGGAGTTGCGTTCATATCTATCTCGACGCCTTTGAGCGGCGCAGATTTGATTGTTACCGCCTCCGGTTCGATAGTGATATCGGCACCCATCGCTTTTAGATAATCGACCACAGCTTTGTCCGGCTGGCTATCGGAGAAATCCAGCCCCAACAAGGTTACCTCATCGGCGCACAGAGCAGCGGCGCAGAGAAAGAACGTGGCGCTGGAAAAATCGGCAGGGATTGTTGTATCGAAACTTTTATAGCCCTGCCCGCCTTTGATTTTGAAAAGCCGCATATTCTCGCTTCTGTATTCGATTCCCTGTTTGTCGAGCCAATCGAGCGTCATTTGCACATAACCCGGCTCATTTAACAAAGTAACGTCTATTTCGCTGTCCGCCGCTGCCAGGGGAGCGCTCAACAGCAGGCTGGATAGATATTGGCTGGTATGGCAGGCGATGGCGGTTTTTCCACCTGCCAGTCGGCCGGTTACCTCGACGGGCGCTTTGCCGTTGTTTTTAATGGATTTGCATTTTGCCCCTAAGTTGCTCAGCGCCTCCATTAACGGCCCAACGGGCCGGCTCTGGATTTGTTCATCGCCGGTCAGCGTTGTCCTCTGGCCGCTCTCGGCCAGAGCAGCTGAACCCATTGCAATACGCAGCGTTGTTCCGGAATTGCCTACATCGACAACTTCTGCCGGGGCCGTTACTTGGCCGCCTGTGCCGATTACTTTCCACAACGCCGGCTCTGTCGTATCGATTTTAGCGCCTAAAGCCCGGTAGCAGTTAACTGCTGCTTGCGTATCGTTTGAAACTAAGGGGTTGCGGATACCGCTTTTACCGCTGGCTAAAGAGGCAATTGCGATAGCACGGATAGTGTGGGACTTCGAGCTGGGAATCACCACCTCACCTTTTAACCGTGATTTTCGAACAACCAATTTCATAATAAGTTAAAAATCAACTATGTACTTGTGCTCTTATGCGCTTATGCTCTTGTGCTCTTTTTTACCAGAAATGCAGGGGAATTAAAAGTAGTTTTTGGGGGGTGCCTGCTTGTGCTGCCTAAGGTGGCACTACGCTCAAAACATTCATTACCGCAAAAATATTGACCTGTTTCCTGTTTTCTTTATAATGCTCTTATGCCTGTTATTGCAGAAAAATCAACCTTAGCAAAGCCCTTCTTAAAATGGGCAGGAGGCAAGACTCAACTTCTCGATGAAATAGAGCAGCGGTTGCCACATGGTTTGAGCGCCGGTAAAATCGACACTTATGTCGAGCCCTTTGTAGGTGGTGGAGCCGTCTTCTTCTACATAGCACAAAACTATCCTTCTATAAAACGTTTTTATCTCTTTGATGTAAATCAGGATTTAGTCAATTGCGACAACGCTGTTAAGGCCAACGTCGAATCTGTAATAAATGACCTAAAAACTCTTGAAAGAAAGTTTCTTGCGAAAAAGAACTCCTCACGCAAAGATTTCTATTATCATATTCGCACGGAATTTAACGCCGACCGCTCTCCCGCGAAACTCATTTTTCTTAACAAGACCTGCTACAACGGCTTGTACGGCGTCAACCGCCTTTTTTAAAAAAAATCCTTTGGCCGCGAAATCTCCTCTCTTCGTTTGACAACAGGGTGTAACTGATCCATAATAAACAAGTTATGGACAACAAAGCAAAACAATATGAGAACAACCCCGACTTCTTGGAATTCCTTAATAGGGAGTTTGACCACACTGTCATCGATACCACAGTAGAAGAACTTGCAGAATTTGCCTTTGGTAGTATGGAAGAAGCCATCAAATCATTTAATAAGTGGAGGAAAGAATGAAAGTTAAAATAATTACAAACCCCTCGACTGACATTTTTCTTGACTTGGTCCGAACATCACAAGAACAGTTGTTGGCAAGCCCCTTCATCAAAGCTAATGTGGCCCAAATGATATTGGATAATAAGCCAACCGAGGCAAAAATATCCTTACTGACCAGTTATAAGCTAAATAGTTTTTACCGAAACTCGTCCGACTTAACAGCGCTAAAACATTTTATCGAGAGCCGGATAGAAGTCCGCAACTACCCAACCCTGCATGCGAAAACGTATATATTCGACTCCGAACGCGCTATCATCACATCAGCCAATCTAACATTAGGTGGTCTGCAAAATAATTACGAATGCGGCGTTTTATTACATGACTCCAACACTGTGAGCCGGCTTAGAGCCGACTTTTTACAAATCTTTGAAGACGAGGAGAAAGTATCTACCGTCACGGAAGAAATTCTCTCGACGACCGAAGGCATTATTGCGAAAGTCCCGAAAGAGAAGAGAATCAAGTTTGAGAAATCCGAAAAGGATTTATTTCCGAAATATGAACTTGAAGACGACCTATACGATGGCGGTGTCACAACTATTGTTGATGCTCTATCCGGCTGGCGATTGGATACTTTCAACGTGGTGTCTAAAATCCCAACTAATATTTTCAAATTAGAGCAAGTGTACGCCTACAAACAACACCTGCAGGAATTACACCCTGAAAACCGCAATGTAGAAGCTAAGATAAGGCAGCAATTGCAAGAACTTAGGGATTTGGGGTTGGTAGAATTTTTGGGTGGGGGTGTATATCGCAAATTGTGGAAGAATGTATAGGAGTCGCATGATGAAATCATATATTTTTATAACTGCCGAAGGACACACGTTTCAACCATCATCCTCAAAGTGAGCAGAAAGCAAAGGTCGGTGATGCCCGTGATTTATTATTTTTAAAAGATGATTCTTTCGACTTGGTTCTAACACATCCGCCGTATATGAACATAATAAAGTATTCGAATGGTAAAATACCAGCTGACCTTTCAAATATCAGCAGCCTGCCAAAGTTCTGCGATGAAATCGAAAAGATAGCCAAACAATTTTATCGTGTTCTAAAGCCGGATAAATACTGTGTAATACTCATCGGTGACACACGCAAAGGCAAGCACTTTGTTCCGCTTGCTTTCAATGTAATGCAACGCTTTCTAAAAGTCGGTTTCGTGTTAAAGGAGGACATTATCAAAGTTCAACACAACTGTACCACGACCGAGCGATGGCGAACCAAAGCCAAACAAGATAAGTTTTACTTAATAATGCACGAGCATCTGTTTGTCTTTCGAAAACCCAAACCTGACGAAAATTTATCTCTTATAAAATACAGTTATTCTCTTTAACCTGCCCAAAAAATTTGTTAACTTAGGTAGACTTTGATTGATAAAAAGCCCCCGCGGCGCCTGAGTGGGGTAAAATGCGCAGGGGCTTAAAGAACAAAAATCCATTTTTTCAATATTTTTTTGTCTCTTTCCATATAAGTATTTACAATTCTTTAGCTCCCGAAAAACCCATTATTTTAGCATCAAATGCGCAAGTCCGCCCTACTAAGGGGAACGCCTTTCTTGTCCGCTGTAGCCTTGGCGAAGGCGGATTTCGAAACAGAAATCCCTTAGGGGAACGGCCAATGACCATTTACCAATTACCATTTAACCACTCACCACGAGCCTTGTTTCGCGAAATACGAGATGCGAGATACTATATTCGAGATACACTTCACGCTTCACGAGATACAAATAATGAGCTTCAATCAAAATTGAATGATTATACAAAACAAACCCAATTTCCAAAATGTCCAAATGGCTGTAAGCGCAGTTATGACAAGCAATTATAACAATGAACAACGAACTATGAACTATTCAAAACAAACCCAATCAAACCCAATTTATAGTGAGCTTGTCGAACCTATTTCAAAAGGTATGGAGAGCAGGCAGGTGGGGTTAAATAAACTATTCAGGCGTGTTTTCTGTGTACCAATCGGCCCCGATTTTGTCAAACTGTTTAATTAACGCCCTCAAACCAATGGTCGGCGAGGATTGCAAAATCGAGCGGATTTACTTCTTTGTCGTTATTCAGGTCGGGTATTCCGATTACGCCTGAATCGAGCCAGTAGTCGGTCATAAACAGTAAGTCGGTTAAATCAACGTCCCAATCGTCATCAAAGTCACCTGGTATTACGAGGTAGTAGTTGCTCATTACCTGTTCGGCTGGTTTGTTTTGTGGTGTGTGGCTTTTATCTGTGGGCCCGCCGGCATCCGGGTCGGTCTCCCAGTTCCACCAGAATGGCCCAACCCACCAATCACGGACGTGCAGTTGACTTAACAGGGCCTCGTAGCAGTCGGCCTGCTCGGCCAGGTCGAGAGGTGCACTTCCTGAGTAGTCCCAGGGCGTACGGTTGGTTCCGTCCGTGCTTGTATATCCCACTTCGGTGAAGATTATATGCTTTGACGGCCAATAGTTGTTACGCCAGGTTTCAATATTGTTTGCCCTGCTGTTCCAGGCGGACTTTAATTCGTCCAGCGTCGGGTCATCTTTATTGGTCAATGGATAATATGCATCGATACCTATGTAATCGAGCGCATCCCACCAATCAACATTTTGTTCGTTGCCGTGATTAGCAGCGTATACGAGCGGTCCGGTATAATGTGTTCTGACATCTTCTATGACGGCCCTCCAGGAGTCAGACCAGCCGGTGGTATTTATTAATTCGCAGCCGACACAAAATAGTTCGACTCCGTTGGCTTCTGCTATATCTGCCCAATAATTTATAAAATCTGTATAGGCCTCAAACCACTCGGCAGAGGGGATAATCTGGCCTCGCCAGTGGTCGTCCTTAGGATCAACATTGGGTTTAAGCATAACCTTCATACCAAGTTCGTGACATCGCTCAATAGCATGAACAACAGATTCAGGACTTACGGAGTACCACGAATAATCAGGATATATTTCATTTGAATCAATAGTGTCCTGAAACCACCAGAGGTTAATGGCGACCCAGGTGCAGCCGGCTTGCCGGGCTGTTGCTAAAGACTCGTCGGAGTCTTCGGTAAGATAGGCATCCTGCCACCAGCCGGCGTAACTAACTCCTTTCATTTCTATAGCAAAAGATTTAGGCGAATGAAGGGTAATTATAGCGGCGAAAATCAAGAAATGTTTGATTGTAAGTACTCTGGCAAACATTGGTGTCTCCTTCTGAAAGCTAAAACTTTTTAGTTTTCTTCTGTTGTGTACCAATCGGCCTGGGTGTCTTTGTGGTCCAGGATGATTTTGAAGTCCTTTCTGTCAATTGCACCGTCGGCATTGATATCGCCGAGCAGACAGGCTTCAGGTGATTTCATGCTGGTCAGTGCGTTACCGACAAGAATAGTAAGGTCCAAATCGTTGACAATGCCATCGGTATTTAAGTCGTACCAGAGGATATCGTCACTTCCGTCTTCGCTAAAGCTACGCCGGACAAGGTCCTTTTCGTTACTGACCCCGTTAGAAATTGCCGTATTGCTTCTAACGGGGCTAACAAGCCAGGCCAGGCCGTAGCGCTCGGCTGTGATTGGCAATTGGTGATTGGTATTTGGTGATTGGTAATCACTGAACAGAACAACGAGCTCGTAGTTGGTGTAGTTTGCATCGCCTTGGGCGTAAATATGCTCAACGTTATCAACTCTGCTATCGCTGTAATCAAGCAGATAGTCGTTGGCGGGGTCATTGGGGTCAACGGCCCA
This sequence comes from uncultured Pirellulales bacterium, assembly GCA_964618055.1. Lineage (GTDB taxonomy): Bacteria > Planctomycetota > Phycisphaerae > Sedimentisphaerales > Anaerobacaceae > CAYYFT01. The sequence continues at coordinate 5,960 of CAZTWR010000057.1, forward strand.
AAGCTCAAGCCGGAGGTTAGAGTCCTTTTCGGGCGTTTGTTCAAAAGGATAAACGCTGTTGTAATGCTTGTTCCAGACGACTGTGGCGGTAACAAATTCCTCAGCCGGTTCTGCAAGGGTGATTTTGTAAATGTTCTGTGGTGTTTCGGTTTTATGGAGTTGATTATTGTCCCAGCCGGCAGAAGGGGTATCGTCCGTCTTCGCTAAAGCTACGCCGGACAAGCCGGGTTTTGTCGGACCTGCGATTAGATGTTCGTAGGCGCTGAGCGCATTTACCATTCCCGCTCCCTGGATATAATCCAGCGGCACCTCGTGGTCATCGTCTTTTTGGAGCCGGCCTTTGTGCCAGTAGGGTAGTTTCTTTGCTGAATTTAGCAAAATAGCTTTGATTACGCAGTTTCCGCCCTCCGGCGCAACAGCCGGGCTCAAATTTAGGTCCTCTTTGGCCTTTTGGACCAGTAGCCCGATTGTCCCTGCGACTATCGGCGTTGAGAAGCTCGACCAGTTGCCGGTCGGCTCATAGCGGCTGGGGTCGTTTGCGTCGGCGGCTAGGCAGTTGCCGGGAGCGACGATATCAGGTTTGCATCGCCCATCTGTGGTCGGGCCGAGACTTGAATGCTCCGGAAAGGGCAGCGAGAAATGTGCCAGATTGGTTGCGAGATTTTTGGTTTTTACGGAATCAACGACCCCGACACCAATAACGTTAGCTGCGGCGCCGGGATAAAGCAAGGGGTCATAAACGTTTGAGCCATTTCCTATTCCGGCCACGACGATGAGGCCATATTGCTCGGCCATCGATTCAATTCCTCTTGTCCACCAGTCTTCAAACTGGGTACCGAAGCTGGCGGTTACAATATCTGCATCAGGCGGTGAGTGAGGGAATATATTATTAGTTAAAAAATGCCAAAATTCATAGCTATCGGCCTGGGCCTGCGGTGCAGCCCCTTGATAGTGGAATTGGCCTAGGTGGGGATTAAAGGCGTTGGGGTCTTCGCCGAGCAATATGGAACAGATGGCTGTTGAGTGGGGTGAGATGCCGGCTGGCAGTTCGGCCTGGTCGCTAAAGCTTAGTTGTTTGTTCTGGAAGCAGCTATGCTCGGTACTCGGCCGGTAATCGTTTTGGGGTTCGCCGTCAATGTAAGTAATACTTCGGCAGATGATAGCGAATTTGACGCCAGAGCCCGTCAAATTGGGGTCTAACTGTCTTAACGCATAAATCCCGGTACGATTTAGCCCTTGTGGCTGCAGCGTTTCGTCAGTCTGTGGCCCTTCGGCTCTGGCGACAGTGCTCACAGGTGCCAGCATTGCTACCATACAGGCTATCAGGGACAAGCCGAGTATTTTTTTGCCACTCTGAGCCATTCCGCTCCTCCGGAAATAAGTGGTAAAATCCAAAAGGCAGAGAGTTCCCCGGTTGCAGTTTGTAATTCTGCCCCTAAGTTCTTGGTAATATGATACCATAAACCGGTTTTCTTTTCAAGTAAATTACCGGTTAGCTCTTGCGATATATAGCGTTTTCAGTATTGAAAAGGTGGTTTGGGAAAACTTGATTTAGAAGCCTTGCCTTTATCGGGCGTGGATGCTATACTCGAGCCGATATTCGGGCTGTCTTTGGCTAAGGGATTACCGTAACTATGAAAGTGATTTTGAATTCCGAACAAATCGAGCAAATTCTTGAGGGTTTGGCAAGTCGCATTGTTTCTGAAACCCCGCCTCAATTGGAAATTGCCGTAATTGGTATTCGCAGCAGAGGAGAAATTCTCGCCCAGAGGTTATCGAGCCGATTGTCGAAGGAGCTGGGCAGGGATGTCCCGTGCGGAACCCTGGATATAACACTTTATCGGGACGACTTGAATTCGCCGCAGAGTAGTGCCCAGCCGCAGGTGCGAACTACTGAAATTGGCTTCGATATAGGTGATAAAATCATTATTTTATTTGATGATGTTCTATATACCGGCCGCTCTGCGCGTGCGGCGATGGATGCCCTTATAGATTTGGGCAGACCCAAGGCGATAAAATTGGCAGTCCTCGTTGACAGGGTCGGCAGGGAGCTGCCGATACAGGCTGATTACACCGGTTACAAAACCGATGTTGCACCCGGTGAGTTAGTCCAGGTTTTTCTTTCCGAATCGGACGGAAAGGAAGAGGTCGTTGTCGGGTAGAGAAACATAAAGCGAACCAGGAACCGCGAGATGTGAGATTATGGCGCTAATAAGAAAAGGTAAGCAGTTCCGGTGGCAGCACAAGCACCTATTGGGCTTGCGTGATTTGAGCGCAGAAGAGATTACGTATATTCTCGACACAGCCAAAGGTTTTGAGCAGATAAGCACCCGGTCAGTGAAAAAAGCCCCGCCTTTACGAGGCAAAGTTGTCTGCAATCTATTTTTTGAAGACAGCACACGGACGCGAAACAGCTTTACTCTGGCGGCAAGTCGATTAAGCGCTGATGTTATAGAGTTCACTAAAACGGCCAGCTCCGTCAGTAAAGGCGAGACCCTGTTAGATACTGCCAAGAATCTGGAAGCTATGGGGATTGATATTGTTGTAGTTCGGCACAATGTTGGTGGTGCGCCGAAATTTTTGAGCAGGAATATCAACGCTTGTGTAATAAACGCTGGCGATGGTTTCTGCGAACACCCCACACAGGGTCTTTTGGATGTTTATACCATTCGCAAACTCAAAGGCACTCTCGAAGGTTTGAAAATAGCAATTGTCGGCGATATTGCCCACTCGCGCGTTGCCCGCAGCTGCTTGTGGGCGATGACAAAACTCGGTGCCGAAGTAATATTTGTTGGCCCGCCGACGCTTATGCCGGCGCAGGTTGACCGGCTGCCGGTCAGCGTAAGCTATTCGCTCGATGAGGTTATTGAAAAGGTTGATGTGATAAATATGCTTCGGATTCAGTTTGAACGGCTCGGCGGCAATCCTTTTCCTTCGGTACGGGAATACTCACATTATTTCGGCCTGACGGTAGAGCGTATGAAAAAGGCAAAACCCGATATTCTGGTTATGCACCCCGGGCCGATTAACAGAGGCTTAGAGATGGAAAGCGAAGTTGCCGACGGCGCCAACAGTGTTATCCTTGAGCAGGTAAAGAACGGGCTGGCTGTGCGAATGGCGGTCTTGTTCCTGGTCAACCAGGCAGCAGCGATGCGAGGATGATTATTTGTGGTTGATAATTTTACTATGAGCAATGAACTATTGATAAAAAATGGGCGTGTGATGGACCCTGCAAACGGCATCGATAAAGAATGCGACGTGCTTATCATTGACGGCAACATCGTAGAAGTCGGCAAAATCGAAAAATCTGCACAGACAGTTATCGATGCCACCGGCAAATTGGTGACACCCGGGTTGATTGATATCCACGTTCACTTTCGCGAACCGGGTGACGAAGAAGAAGAGACGATAGCAAGCGGCTCGGCAGCAGCGGTGGCGGCTGGTTTTACTTCAGTTGTTTGTATGCCTAATACGAGGCCGCCTATTGAAAATGAAACCGATATCGAATACGTCCATAGAAAGGCAAGACAGGCAAGAAAAACGCACGTTTATACGATGGGGGCTATAACTAAAGGTCAGGAGGGAGTTGAACTTGCCGAGATGGGATTTATGGCTGAGGCCGGGGCTGTTGGTTTTACCGATGACGGCAGCGGTGTTCAGGACCCTTCGGTTATGCTGCGGGCGCTGAAATATGCAGGAATGTTTGATGTTGTGATAGCTCAGCATTGTCAGGATGACAGGATTGCCGGCAATGGTGTGATGAATTCCGGCTACTATTCGACCATACTCGGTTTGCCGGGTGCCGACCCGCTGGCTGAGGTGGAGTTGCTATGGCGGGATATTCAGCTTGTTAAGATAATCCGCCCCGGAC
>CAZTWR010000058.1:0-9604 GCA_964618055.1 uncultured Pirellulales bacterium
CTTTATTCAGCACTATTTTCTTACCGAACTTTTTCACCAGTTCAGCGTTTGCTTCAATTGCCTTATCCGTCATCGCCTCGTCTGGCAGCAACACAACATCAACTGCTTTCTTACCCATATCCCTCGTTCATTCCCCCTTCATCATTCGAAATTCTTTGTTCGATATTTTCTGCTGTCATTCCTGCGTAGGCAGGAATCCACGCTTGTTACGCACTAATTAGGCGTTACCCACGAATTAGGATGAGCAAACCGCAGCTCAGTCGGCAACCTTATAAACTGTATCTCGCTTTCTTACCCGCTCGCCGACCTTCACTCCGACAGAGTCGCCTGCTTTGGCCTCTTTAACGTCCACATTATCAATCTGCATTGAGTCAACAACCAGTTCAAGGTCGGTAGTATGACCCTTAATGTGGATTTTATCTCCAACTTTTAAAGCTGCTGTTAACTCGATAGCGGCTACTACAGGCCGGGCAAAGAAATCCGATACCGTTCCAATCACCTCTTCAGCCATCTCTATCTCCTTTAAGTTTAATTACTTGCCTCTAAATGTTACATAACGTCCGCTATTGTAGTCAAAAGGTTTTTAAGTGCAAGCTGCAATTGATTTCCTTCCGGCGGCGGGTTTATTAAATCGAATTTCAAAAAGCCCAGTTTTCAAAACAAAAACACTCGCCCGCCGGCTGTGGTTGTTTAAGATTTTGGTAATTTGAATTTTGGATTTGTTTCGTGTTTCGAGATTCGAATTTCGGATTTAACATAATAGACATAATATCTTACATAACAAAATGTTACCGATACTGAACAAATTTAAGCAGCGTTGTGGTACTAACCAACTTCTTCTATTTTCTCAACTAAGCTGCTGCATCCAATTCCATATTTGTCAGGTTCTCTTTTAACAAGGAAAAAAATTACAGTCTCTTCGTTTTCTATGTTGCCGGTAAATTTTTCCCTTTTAGCGTCTTCAAAAAACTCCCTTTCAACATCTGCATCGAAGCAATATGTTTTATCTAATAACGAAGAAGGATATTCTTTTATAAGTTCTTTGAATTTTTTCCTCGAAATATGAATCCCCCCACGAGTGGCTGTATTTCTCCATCTTTATCCTGTTTAATCCAGAATTCCTTGTTTCCTTCAATTGTCTGGATATAAACACTCCCTTTTTTTGTAAAAAACTTTCTCTGCATAAAGATTATTTTACCACATTTTCTTTGTAATTTCTCAAAGGAATTAGGCTTTTTTGTTTGGTGGGGGGACACCTTAATCCGAAAGCCCCTGGGTTTATCCCAAGGGTTATTTTTATTGTGGGGTTACTTTTACGCCGTTGATTTAGCTCCGGTCTTTGGCCGGGGTTGCCCTAAAAAGTTTTTTAGCGTTATCGCAAAGTATCAGCTTTTTGTCTTGGTCCCTGATATCTGCACAATCGATTCGCGCCCGTTGCACTGGGGCAAAATATAGCGGTGAGTCAGTACCGTACAAAATTAGTCGGGCGCCGATTTCTTTGACCGCCCATTCTATCAGTCTAGGGTTGATGTTTAATGCACTGGAAGTATCCGCGAAGACGTTGCCGTGTTTGGAGCTCTGTATGGCTCGGACCTGATGGGTCGGGTCGTTGTCCCATCCAAAGCCGAGGTGGGCAACAATAAGCGTTACCTTTGGAAACTCGTTTGCAAATTTAACGAAATCCTCGGGCATACTGTTTTCTTCTCCGCTGTGGGCCATTATGGTCGTTCTATGCCTTGCTGCAAATTCAAAAATCGCTGTGCCCTGTTCGGTAATTGCATAGCCGTGCAGTTCCGGATGGACCTTGATACCGACGCATTTGGGCAGGGCGAGCATCTCAGCAGCTTGTTCGTAGGTTTCCGGCTTGAGCGGGTCCACAACAACCCATTGGAGCAGGCCTTCGGTCTGGGCAATGATGCGGGCCGCCTCTTCGTTGCCCCTAACAGGGTCAGCTTTGAATCTGGGCATCAGTGCCTCTATTGGGGAGGCAATTGTCAGGCATGTGTTAGCCTGCTGAGCGCGCCTAAGCACTGTTTCCGCATCACCGCTCCTGAACTCATCGAGCAGTTTTGATTTGCCACCCCGGCAAACGCCCAAATGGGCGTGAACATCGATAGCTTTTAAATCCTTTATTGACATTGCAGTTTTATATCTCAATACCACAACCAAGTCAAGCAGCAGGGCCCCAGACCAACACCCCATTGTCATCCTGACCGTAGCGCAGCCCTATGTCATCCCGACCGCAAGAGTTTACCCTGAGTGCAATCGAAGCAGCGAAGAATCTCAATCAAACATTAGTCAATAGTCAATTGATTTCGCCGACCCCCCACAAAGTAGTCAATCGTAAATAGTCAACAGTAAATTGTAACGCCTCTCTTTCTCAACATCACCGCTTGTCGTGAGCGAACCTGTACTGAGCTTGTCGAAGTAGCCGAACGGCACCAGAGCCGAGTGGCAAAAGCGTGACCAGCCCAGTAACTAAATCTGCTCTTTTTCTATGAAAATTCCTTTATCAACTTTGGAGAAAAACTTCTGGTAATATTCCGGGTCATCAATCTGCCGAACAAGCACACACCCACCCTTGTTATCCATAATCTTGACTTGGAAATTAACACGCACGCGCATTCCATCGCCAAATTCTGATATGTGTGCGGTACAATCAATAATTGAGTTCTTTTTCCAAGTCCCATATTTTCCCCACCAAAATTCTTCCCAGAACCTTTCTGAACCTTTCTCTACATCAGTTTCCTTTGTTGCATTGAAAAATCCTAGGTCTGTGTTGACTTGTTTTATAATAAAGTCGTCATCTTGTAGGACATTCAACATGGCTTTCATAATCATTTTCATATCTTTACTCTCATATGTTCGAGTTTGCATCTGTCGTATTTCAAGCTGGGATTTTTGTTTAGCTTTTTTTCCGAGTACCATTCCTGGTACTGATGTAGTTCCGCAACCAGACATGAATAAAAGCATCGAACAAAAGCACATTGCTGTAAAATATAGCCTCCTCATTATTAGCTCCTATTAAAACTTACTGGAATGGTAAGAAAGAGATTTTACTAAACTGTTCTCATCAAATTTTATAATAATGGTAAGCGTTCGTTGACTTCTTGAAGCGGCCCCAGCCTCTTGACCGATCAAAAGCAAAGTCCAATAGCCTTTAGAAGCAGCAATGTCCGTCGCGATTTTGTCATAGACCCAAGTTTCGTTACCCTTACTGTCCTTTGTAACTATATTGGGTGACCCGAGTGCTTCCACCACTTCTGAACTGCTCATGCCCACTTTGACTTCTCTCTGAACTGTTCCAAGTGTCATCTTATCTCCCTGAAGGCCCTTCTGAACTTCTCCAGCATGGTATTCTGCTGAACACCCTATAGCTCCAATGACTACAGCTCCCGCAATTACCATTAGTAAGATTAAACTGACGTTTCTCATTTTTAATCCCTTTCAAAATTTCCTCGAATTGACTTGATAAAATTATATGCTTTGTAACCTGTAAAACAAGGGAAAAATAGAGCTAAATATCACCCTTTAATCCGCTCCGCTACATCGAGTATCGCTAGTCCGCCGTAGCTTCAGCGAAGGTGGAAGCATCCAGCATCAGGCTGACCAATCACCACCTCCAATGACTTTATTTGTGCTAATCTGCATCTAAAAAATCCCTGAGTTTGAGAAAAAAAAGGTTGAAAAAAGCATTTTAGCATGCTAAAATAATACTTTGAGGAGCTGAGCCGTTTGTATCATTAAATAAATTGACAGTATTAATTTAGGAGGAAAAAAAATGAACGCACGAACATTTCTGGTAGTAACCATTATCGCATTGACCGGTTTTTGTGCCACTCTCGAAGCTGTACCACGCTCCGACAATTTTGATGACAATGTCAAAGGTGACCAGTGGGGCTGGTTCTGGATAGGCGAAGGTCCCAGTACTACTTGGCTTGAAGAAATTCACCAACAGTTAGAAATAAGAGCCACTGACGAAGCAGTTGACAACACAGCTGTTTATGGTTCTGTCGGTTGGGGTGTTGTTACAGATGAGGATTTTCAAATTAGGATTGATTACCACCATAGCGCCATAACCCAGGACCCCAATTTCAGTCAGGCATTCTTGGCGATTATTGATAACTTTAATTTCATAAATTTTCCTGAAACCGGTAAATATATTCAATTTGGAGCAGCATACAGTGGGCCCAATCGCATCTTTTACTATGAAAGAGGAAAGATAGGTACAGTGTATGATAGCGATTGGAAACTCAGGGGCTCAGACAGTGGAATTCTGTATATTTCTTATGATGCAAGTCTCGATGAGTTGTATTTGAGCGATACCGGTTATGGAAGTGCACGCGCCTGGAAGACCGTTACAGACATTATACAAGGTCAATGGAAACGTAGCACTGTAGGTATAGGCATCGGAGGTAATTCCGATGGAGTCGAGCTCATTTCCGGCCAGGCCCATTTGGATAACTTTATTATAGATAGCGGTACCTTGTGTGATGGACTGCCCGGTGCAGATTTGAACGAAGACTGCAAAGTTGATTTTAAGGATTTTGCTCTCTTTGCGCTTGAGTGGCTGGACTGCAATATGGACCCCAGCGGAAGTTGCTGGTAGCCCCAGGGCAGTGTTCGCTTACACCTGTTATATCATCCGTAACTCGCATCTTGTGTGCCTGCGCTGTCTGCGGTTGGCACTATTTCTACTTATTGCGGAGTTTTACTCCTGTTTGGAGTGGGCAGCCTCTTGCTCGCAAGAGCTTAGAAACAAAAAACCTTGAATAAAACCGGAAATTATGATATAATATTACATAAATAAAAAACAACTCAATTTGCGAGGGAGGACAATTATGAAAAAAGTAATCATATCAATAACAATCGTCTCGGTGCTAACGTTGGCAGCGAAAGGAAATTACGTTGTTTTTGACAACGGCGAGCCGGCACTTTATGGTAATGGAAAGGACATACGAAGTTGGTTGCAAGCGGATGATTTCGTGCTAACACAGAACATAATTTTGACATCAGCTCACTTCTGGACTTATGAACGAGACGATCAGATTTGGGATGGCACGCTGGAGTATTTCATATTTGCTGATAATGGTGGAATGCCAGGCACGATAATAAGTTCCAGCTACGGTCAAAGCATCCAAAAGAATGTTACTTACGAAAATACGACAGGAACACAGTACGAGTACTCATTTGGATTTGAGACACCTATTAGCCTTGTTGCTAACGACACATACTGGTTTGGCCTGCATCTCGCCTCTAATTACCCAAGTGATGTCGGTAATGTGTTTCGATGGGAAAGTAGCATGCTTGGTTTTGGATCAATCAGCTACGAGTCAGAGGGGGGTACATTAGATAACTGGGTTGACAGCGGCATTCATCGGGCCTTTTATCTGGAAGGTATACCGGAACCCACAACACTTTCTTTGTTTGCGCTGGGTTTTTTGGCCCTTTTAAGAAAGAGGAGAATAATAAATAGGCCCTGCCCACACGGCCATTATTGGAAGGAGATGGAGATATGAAAGCGAGAGTTATGGGTTTATTATTTCTGGGAGCGGTATTTCTGACCGGTGTGCCGCTGGCGAAGGCCTATCCTGTGACCATAGCCATTGAGGCGGTGGTCGATTCTGTAGATGATGATGACAACTACCTCGAAGGCCAAATCAACATAGGTGACATCATCACCGGCTACTATACCTACGAATCCACAACGCCGGATTCGAGTCCAGATGATTCGGTTCAAGGAAACTATTGGCACTATAGTCCACCAGCCGGAGTATCATTGACTCTAGATGGTTTCGATTTCCTAACAGACCCAGCCAATGTTGAGTTCTGCGTGGGCATCAGAAATAACAATCTTTCTGGAGATGACGTCTACTCGATTGGCAGCTATAATAATCTCGCCCTTTCGAATGGCACCTTGGTTGAAGCCATTTGGTGGCAGCTTAATGACCATACTGGTAGTGCCCTTTCAAGCGATGCATTGCCAACAACGCCACCGATATTGGGGCAATGGCAGGCGAATGTTCTCACTTTAGAAACAGACAGAACTTTTTTAATCACTGCGCACGTAACCTCTGCTATTCCCGAGCCAGTGACATTATTGTTATTTGGATTAGGAGGACTGTTACTTAGAAAACTAAGATAATCAGAAACCTCAAAAACTTTTTGGAGGAGGTTAAAGATGTTATCGGGAAAGAAACTTATCTGTATCATCATTTCACTAATCATCCTCATTCCTAATCTAACTTTAGCCGACTGGAGAGAAGATGCCAAGGCAATAGACATTTCCGGCGGCGAAGACCATACACTTGTCCTTACTACAAATAAATGGCTCTGGGCCTGTGGTGACAACGGGTACTACCAGCTCGGCATTGGTGATACAACAACCGACCGATGGTCACTCGTTCGAGTTCACAAAGGCGATATGAACTCTTCTTCAGACTATCTTCAGGATATAAACGATATTGACGCCGGCTGGAAACAAGCAGACCCCTTGAGGATGATGGGTGCTGGTTACAGCCAAAGCTCCGCCTCGGGCTTTACCGAAGACATTTACACAGAAGCACCCTTACAACAGCTTGAATCCGAACCACAATCCGAACTTGAACCTCAACCCCAGCTTACGGAGCAGGATATTCAAGAGTTAGTGGACTGGCTTGAGGAACTTTGGCTCACAGATGAGCAATTAAGACAGCAGATCACCGAGGCCGAATGGCAGGAATTTGTAGAAGCCGTCAGACAAATGCCTATATATTGAACCTAAAGAAATCTTATCAGGATATCTCAACTTGTTAGGCCTTTCTTTAGCACCTAACATATACAATCTACTTTAACAGACAGATAGTTTTGCATAATCCTTGGCTACCTGCTCGAGCCAGGCCGATATTCCCACGGCTCCGACACCATCAGAATAATAGCCCCTCGGTCACCTCACTGGCCGCCTCATCACCGACATTAATAGACTTATTTACAGTTGCCAAAAAAATCTACAGCTATATTTTTTGTTTATCAATAATATTGTCATCCCCGCGAAAGCGGGGACCTAATCAATTATCAATTGCAATCCCCTCCCAGCCCTTTTTCTTTCCCACTTACCATTTAACCACTCATCTACTCACTCACACATTGACTCACCCATTCATCAACTTTACAAATCCGCATAATCTGTGATTAATTTTCCTTTTTGCCTTTTCGCTGCTAATTTTTGTTTTGAATTTTAAACTATGGTTTTGGCTTTTAATTTTTAACTTTTAACTTTCCCAGCGCCTTCCGCAACTTGCCACTTGCTTTGGTCAGAAAAGGAATCCCCGAGGCAAAAAACTGTGTTAATCTGGGCAATTTATGCCTGAATTTTTGCCCCCGCGGCAAAAAAATCTCTGTTAATTTGGAGAACTTTGTGCCTCTGTGCCTTTACCCCTTTGTGTCTTCGTGGTGTCCAAAATTTTCGAATATTTTTGAATATTTCTGTATAGTTTTCGAATGTTTCGTATCAGTTTTCGAATATTTTCATATAGTTTTCGAATGTTTCTGTACAGTTTTCAAACGTTTTTGAACGTTTTCGAACGTTTGCTCTTAAACCCGCGCCGTTGACCCCTTTGGAGCCATTTTACGAAAAAACTTACCCCCGTTTTTTATGTTTTCAAATTACCCAGGCTCCCTATTTTAAACCCCCAACCCCATTTTTACCCGTCTATGGCGGGTTTGCCCCCAAAAACCTAAAAAATCCCCCTTTGTTTATGCTTTTTTGCTTGGCTCAAAAATCCTCACTGTATTTTTACCCGCCTGTTTAGCCGTATATAGGGCCTCGTCAGAGCGGCTTGTAATATCCTCAGGACTGCTCTCAGCGTCATATTGTCCAACCCCAACGCTGATAGATAGTGCTATTTGCTCGTTTTTCCACGTTGTCGGGGAATCCGAGACCGCATCCACCATTCGCTCAGCTGCAATAACAGCATCAGCCAGCGAAGTATTGGGCAAAATTACTGCAAATTCATCCCCGCCGTAACGTGCTGCTGTGTCGATTTGCCGGATACACATCCTTATTTTTTTCCCAATTTCCCTTATGACCTTGTCGCCCGCACGGTGGCCATAGGCATCGTTTATCTTCTTGAGATTGTCGATATCAACCATAATCAGTGAAATTTGGCCGCCATATCGCCGCGACCTCCACAGCTCTTTCTCCAGAATTTCGTAAAATGTCTTGTGGTTCGCAAGACCGGTCAAGCCGTCCGTTGTGGCTTGACGCTGTATCTTTTCAAAAAGCTTTATATTGCCTATCGAAGCACCAACTAATTGGCTTAATAGCTCTATAAATGCAATATCATCACAACTGAAGCTATCATCTTCCATTTTGTCTGCCAGATTGAGTACACCAACCACCCTATCCTGGCAGATAAGAGGGGCAATAATGCAATTGTTGGTCTCATAATTTTCGGCAAAAGCGCGTTGAGATTTCCTGATGATAGGCCTTTTGTGGGTGTCTATGTTTCGTACCTGTATAAGTTCCTTACTTCTTACAGCAATAACCATAGGGGAAGACGGATTTTGATTGACTGAAACTATTTTGTTTATAGGAAACGGATGATTATATTTCTGCAGGTGCAAAATATTGTTTGTTTCGTCAAGTATATACAGCGAAGCAAATCTCACGCCAATCAAATTGGGAATGTTCTTAATACAAACATTGGCTATTCGTTCGATGTCGAGGCAGTTTATCTGCCGAGCCAATGGAGTTATCTGCTCAAGCAGGGAAACACTACCATGAGCGGCGTTACCGGTATTTTCGGAACTCTTATTGCTTCGGTGCATAGTTTAAGCGATACAGTTTCACTCCCTTAATACAGTTTCAGATAGTACTATTAGGTTCGCTTATCCCTGTATCGGATATTTTAGTAAGGCCGTTTGGCAAAAACCCCATAACTTTGCATGTGCTGGCTGGCAATTCGTCTTAGCCAAATGTCCCTGCTCTGCAACAAACTCGCCCGCAGAGCGTGCCCAGGCCCTCGTTCCAAGTAGCTCACACCTTCGCCTATCAGAATGTGCCTGTACCTCTGCCCAGAAGTACCCACGCCTTTGCTTCGGAATACACCCAAATCTCCCGAACACTTAATTAACGATATTTGGCGAAAAATGCCGATAATAGCGATGAATTCAGAGGAATATTGGCAAATTTCTGCTTGCTAAGCAGACAGCATTCGGCAGAAAGGCCGCCCACCACAGAAAACTCACTAGATTTTTTTCAAAAAAATTTCAAAAAAGTTGAAAAAAAGTTGACATCCGATAAAATGTATTTTACATTTTGCAAAATGTAAAATACATTTGGACACTAATGTAAACTAACAGTCGATAGTTTAAGAAGAGTTAATAAGTTGAATTTGAGTTGAAATGATTATTCGAACAAAAGCCGTCAGCGACAATCAGGTGGTTTTAGCCACTTTGTATTTTACCTTTTTGATCCTTTGAATTCTTAATCTCGAATCCTTAACGGGTCCATTATAAAAAGTTTTTAGTGATGCAGGTGGAAGTTAAAAATCGCACGTTGCAAATACCTACCAAGCTTTATCGAATTGGCGAACTGGTCCATTACACTCCCTTCTCCCGGCAA
>CAZTWR010000059.1:0-9595 GCA_964618055.1 uncultured Pirellulales bacterium
ACCGTCTGGGCAAGCTCCGGCACCGTAAGCTCCGCCTTCAGGGCGGCGGCAGCGGCGAAGAAGGAGCTTACTCCAGGTATAATCTCATACCCTATTCCTTTCTCGTCCAGAGCAGCCATCTGCTCCTCTTTTGTATTTCGGGCGATGTTTTGAAGATTATCAGCGACCTGGATGAGAGTATAAGAAACATCTACACCCTGAGCTTGAGCCTGAAGTATTTGAGTTTTGCCTTGCGATAGCTGAGAGATGAAGTTTGTAAGCTTGAGCTGTTCTCGAACGGATACTACTCTTTTTTCATACAGCTTCCAGAAGTATACCGCTGCGACCACAGCAGCAAGTACCGAAATGTAAATAATCGTGTTGACATTTTCCTTCGCCCATTGTGGGAGGTTTACTATCCACTCGGCTAATTCGTTAGTTTTTAGCTGGTGGCGATGTCCGGGCTTCATTTCTTTTTCCCTTTCCTGTTCTAAAATGGATTGGTGTCCATAATGTTCGATTGTAGACTTAAACCAGCATTATAGCAAAAATTGTTTTATCTTGCAATGGGGCTGTTTGCCGACTAAAATTCTGACTGATTAACCGATTGAAAGGTTATAGATGCTCAAAATTTTCACAAAGCCAAAGGCAGGTTTTTTTTTATTTTCATTGCTGGTTTTGGCCCATTCCTTTTGCTGGGCCGGTGAGCAGTTGGATAAAACCATGCCCCAAAACGCAATAGAAGGCGTTTGGGACCCGACAAAATATATCAGCATCGATGAAATTCGTCCGCAGATGCAGGCCTATTGTCTCACAGCGTATAAGGGTACCGAGGTCGAAAAGTTTGGTTTGGAGGTTCTAAGCGTGGTCCACAATATAATGCCGGGCAGAGATGCGATTTTGGTGCAGGGCACGGATGAGCGTTTTATCCACACCGGCCCTGTCGCAGGATGTAGCGGTTCACCGGTTTATATTGATGGCCGGTTGGCGGGGGCGTTGGCTTTTGCTGCATCCTTCAGCAAGGACCCGCTTTATGGCGTCACACCCATTAAAGAGATGCTCAGAGTAGGACAAGTTAGTTTCTCTGAGCAGAATGTAGGGCGGACGGCCGGGACATCAGACCCTGTAAAGGATGTTTGGGAACCCGGGTTTGGGTTTGATTTCTCCAAGCCCGTTGATTTTGCTGAGATTGACAAGCAAATTACAGCCAGCCGCCCTTCAAGAAAAAATATTCAGGGCAGCCTGACTTTTTTGCCTTGTCCATTGATTACCTCTGGTTTACCAGCCGAGGTTTGCGAGCAGTTGAATGCCTCGGTTGAGCCTTTCGGCCTTGTAGCCGTCCCTGGCGCTGGTGGGGGGACACCAAACACGATAAAGAGCGTTTGGGGACCAGATGACGTTCAGTTAGCTCCGGGGGCTTGTCTTGCTGTTCCGTTGGTAACCGGTGATATAACAATGACTGTAATTGGGACGGTAACCGAGATTGTGGGTGATAAGGTGTATGGCTTTGGGCACGGTTTCCTTCGTCATGGAGCGATTGATTTGCCGATGGCAACCGGCCGGGTGCATACTGTGGTTTCGAGCGTGATGCGCTCTTTCAAATTCGCCACCGCGATCGAAATTGTCGGTGCCTTGACGACGGATGAGTCGGCTGCAGTCCTTGGGCAAATCGGTGTAAAGCCCAAAATGATACCGCTGGTGATAACGGTGGACCGATACAATGACATTGAGAAGCGAGTGTACAACTGTCGCGTCACTAATAATCGGCTGCTTACTCCTCTGGTGCTTCGCTCGGCTGTGGCCGGGGCAACTCTTATGCTCGGCTCTTTGCCGCCGGACCATATGCTCGAGTATAAGGTAATTATTGGTATAGAGGGAACCGACCCCATTACTTTCAAAAATGTCTCAACCAGTATCGGCTTGGATGAGATGCTCAGAGAAGGTGCCGGCTCCATTGCGATACTCTTAAACAATCCGTACGAAGAAGTTGACATAAAATCAATTGATTTTGATGTTCGCATAGTGCCGAAAAATATCTCTTCGAGAATATGGTCGGTCGATTTGTCTGATTCGAGAGTAAAAGCTGGCCAGCAGTTGGATGTTACTGTCGTTGTAGAATCTTTCTTGGCAGAAAAGAAAAAATACCAGTGTAGCTTGAAAATACCCCCTGAATTGGCGCCGGGTAAATATAATTTGATTGTATGCGGTGGCTACGGTTACCAGGAGTTTCTCACGAAAGTTGCGCCGTATAAATTTATCCCCCAGAGTCTCGATACTCTCGTTGAGGCAATGAATAATCTTCTTACCATCGGCAGAGATAAATTGTATTGTCTCTTGGTCTTGCCGGCCAGCGGTGTTGCGCTGGAGAAGGCCGAGCTTCCTGACTTGCCGGCTACTAAAATATTACTCTTGCAGGATGTCAAAAGGACATTGAGAAGCCGCCCACACCCACATTGGCTCGAAGAGAGTTTAGCGACCGGCACAGTAATTATCGACAAAAAAGTTATGCGTATAACAGTAGAAGAATAATGGGAGTGAAAGATGAGAATCGAAAAACGAAAAGCTATAACTGAGAATTCAAAACCTTTCAGTTTCGCATTTTGGTTTTGCGTTTTCAGCTTTTTGCTTTTAGTTTATTTGTCAAGTCCCTGTTGTTGGGCTGTTACCAGTAAGGTTACACGCCACAGCAGCGGTGCAGATTTGTTAAAAGGCCGGACAAAGGATATTGTGGTTGACTCGCAGGGAACTCTTCAACTCAGCCGAGAAGCCGAAGTAGTAATTGAGAAGTTTGAAGACCTCTGCCGGACCACAAACGCAAAGAAAAGCGACTTGGAACCCTGGTCGATAAACAGCATCGTTGTAAGTGGGGGAAGCGTTTATCTCGGCACAAGCCCTAATGGCGGTATTTACAGGTACAGTCTCGGTAAACTGACAAAAATTTATCCGCTCGAATCAGAGGAAAGCGAAGGTGTAGAAACCAGTATCAATGAGCCGAATGATTTAACTGAACTTGATAGCGAGATTGTTGAGGCAGAGCAATATTTGGCGAACGAGCATATTTTCGCGATGGCAATTGACGTGGCTGGCAGACTTTTGGCCGCTATAAGCGGTGACAAGTGTGCGCTATACCGCTTCGAAGCGGACAAAATGAAGGAGCCCGAAGTCATTTTTGAGCCGAACTACGCCCAGGTGAGTCCGCCTTGCGGGGGTACCAAATATATCTTCGCCATCGTTGTTGATGGCGCTGGTAATATTTATTTAGGTACCGGACCGCAAGGCAAAGTCTACAGACTCGATTCTTTTGGCAAAGAACCACAGCTTATTTATGATAGTCGCGACAAAAACATACTTTCACTGGCAATTGGACAAGACGGCTTTGTTTACGCAGGCAGTGACAGCAGAGGACTTGTTTATAAGATAAACCCTCGCGATAAGACGGCAACGGTTTTATACGATAGCGACCAGCCGGAGATTACCGCACTTCTATTTGCCGCCGACGGTGATTTGTATGCAGCAGCAACATCGGCTAAGATTGTTCAGACCCAGGCTGAGTTTGCTCCACAACTGCCTTTGGCCGGTCGCCCTGAGTTCGAACCAGGAGAGCAGGAAGGTGCCGGTGAAAGCGAAGGGGGGTTGAAACTGGAAATTGCTAATACAAAAGAAATCGCCGGCGAGGAGCCGCCCAAAATACAAAGGCCGCCACTCAAACTACCTAAGCCGACCGAGGCCAGTTACATATACAGGATAACCGAAGATGGTTATGTGACCGATATATTCACGGAGGCTGCGGTTTTCTTCTGCTTGGCAGAACAAGAGCAAAAGCTGCTTATCGGGACCGGAAACGATGGCCGAACCTTTACCGTCGACCCTGCCTCCGAGCAGAGCGCAATCATCTATCAGGATGAATATGCATCGCAAATAACAGCAGTAGCTGTGGCCGACGACGACGTCTACCTTGGAACAGCGAATCCTGCGAAGTTGATAAAGCTGGCCAAAACTTTTGCTCCCGAGGGAACTTACACTTCTGACCTTATAGATGCCGGTCAGCCGGCTAACTGGGGCAAACTGCAAATCGAAGCTGATATTCCCAAAGGCTGCAAAGTTGAGGTTGCTTCTCGCAGTGGAAACGTTAAAGATATAAACGACCCGACTTTTTCAGACTGGACCGAACCGGTCGAAGTTACTGAGCCGGTGCAGCTGCGATGCCCCCTCGGTAGATTCTGTCAGTATAAGCTCATTTTGCAAACCGAAGACCGATGGAAAAGTCCGCTTGTAAGGGAGATTGCTGTTGCCAATACTGTTCCCAATCTGGCGCCGAAAGTTGAGTCGGTCAGCGCTGAAAGAATCGAATCGACGGGCAAAATGGGCATCTTCAAAATCAGCTATAAAGCCGAAGATGATAACGGTGACAAGCTGATTTACAAAATAGATTTTAGAAAAGTTGGAAGAGAAATTTGGATTGAACTGGAAAAAGAGGTGGAAACGGACAGCTTCGAATGGGACGGCAGGACCGTCGAAGATGGACGGTATGAACTCAGAGTAACCGCAAGCGACGAGAGAAGTAATACCACAACAACTAAATTGACGGGCAGTAGAATAACTGAGCCGGTGGTTGTTGATAACACCGGGCCGGTTATTAAAAAGTATTCTATTGCCGGTGGCGACAAAGCCGTAACGCTGAAGATGCAAATATCAGACCAGCTAAGTGCAATCGGCAGGGTAGATTATACCGTTGACAGCAATGCCGACTGGATAAGCGCTGTGCCGGATGATTTCGTCTATGATACTACAGGCGAGGATTTCACTATCGTCATCGAACAGTTGGATGCTGGTGAGCATATAATCGCCGTTAGAGTCTGTGATGACGTTGGCAATGCAACCTATAAAACTTTCGAGGTTACCGTGGCGGGTAGCTAATCATTGTGCGATATATCGAATTTGAAAAAATAGTCAATACTGTCGAGTCCCTTTGTATAGCAAGTGCCTACGAACTCCCCTCCGATGTTCTGGCTGCTCTTGAGCAGGCGGCGCGGAAGGAATCCAATCCGGCAGCAGCGAAAATATTAAACCAGCTCATTGAAAATGCCCGCATAGCAAAGGACGAAAGGATACCGCTATGTCAGGATACCGGCCTGGCGGTGGTTTTTGTTGAGCAGGGAGCTGAGGTTGCTGTCAAGCCGCCGGCTGGCCGAAAGCGGGTAACGTTATTCGATGCGATTAACTCTGGCGTCGCAGCCGGTTACGAAAATGGGTATCTTCGAAACAGTGTTGTCGCTGACCCTCTGAATAAACGCGAGAACATCGGCTCAAATACGCCTGCTGTAATTCATCACTCAATCGTGCCGGGCGATAAGTTAAAAATAACTGTTATCACCAAGGGCGCCGGCTGTGAGAACAAGAGTCAGTTCAAAGTATTCAACCCAACAGCCGATAGAGAAGAAATAATTGAATGGATTGTTAATGTTGTAAAGCAAGCCGGTGCCGATGCCTGTCCACCATTCGTTGTTGGCGTAGGAATTGGGGGCAATTTTGAGCTAAGCTGCCTCTTGAGTAAAAGGGCCCTCCTACGAAATCTCCGGCAAAGAAATGGCGATGAGTTTTATGCTAAGCTTGAGGCCGATTTGCTTTCCCGGATTAATGCCCTCGGCCTCGGGCCGCAGGGCCTCGGTGGAAACACCACCGCCCTGGCTTGCCTAATCGAGACTGCTCCCTGTCATATTGGCTCGCTGCCGGTAGCCGTCAATATCGAGTGCCACAGCCACCGCCACAAATCAGCCGTCATCTAAGATTCCAGCCCGAAACTTTTTATAGTTCAGCTTTTTGACTTTAGGTATTTGTGACATAGATTTGAGATGGTGATAAAATCTTCCGGCCGGAGCTGTTCGGGGCGGTTGTGTGGGTCTATGCAACATCGCTCAAAAATTTCGGACCAATTGTCAATTTCTGCAAGCTTTCCAGCGGCAAATCTCGTACAGCCTTTTAGCATCTTCCGCCGATGGCCCATAAAGAGATTTACCACTTCCCTGAATAGCTCCATACTCTGAATCCGGCTTATCTTTTCTTCGCTGCGAACAAAGCTTATCATTGCCGAATCGACCTGCGGGGCAGGCCAAAAGACTGTCGGCTTTAAAATCCGCTTCGTTTTTATATCACCTGTTGCGGCGATGTGTATGCTCAATGTGCCGTAATCACCGCTGCCGGGCCCGGCTGTCATTCGGCTGGCCACTTCCCTTTGCACGGTAACATACATTCCTTCCGCTATCATCGGCCCCGTAATCAAATTTAACATTAGCGGTGAAGCAACGTTGTAAGGCAGGTTTGAAACCAAGAGAAATTTACCTGACCGGTTTTTACGGGCCGATTCTACAGCGCCCCTTATAGTTCGGTTGATAGTGTTCTTGCTCTCCAGGATATCAGCATTGATGACCTCGACATTCTTGGCTTTGGCCAGTTCTCTTGCAGCAATTTTACTCAGCGTCTCATCCAGCTCGACGGCGATGACCTTACCGGCCCGCTCAGCCAAAGCCTGCGTCAGGGAACCTGTGCCGCAGCCGACTTCGAGAACAGTATCCTCGTTGCATATATTCGCAGAATTTATCAGCAGACGCATCAGATTCAAATCGACGAGAAAATTTTGACCGAGCCGTTTGTTTGGCCGGACGCCTGCCGATGCGAGCAACTGCTGGATTTGATGCTTAGTCTGCATCTGCTTCAGTTGTCCGTTGAACAACTTGACAGGCTTTTTTCGTTGTGGCCATTTGAATCGCTGTCGTTATAGCGAATTTCATACTCATCGGACTGGCTGTGTTCTTACCGGCTATGTCAAATGCTGTTCCGTGAGCTGGCGATGTTCTAATTATGGGTATGCCGATAGTGATATTGACCGCCTCCTCGAACGCAAGAAGTTTTACGGGTATCATCCCCTGGTCGTGATACATCGCAACGACAGCATCGAATTCGCCGTGTACAGCCCGCAGAAATAGCGTGTCGGCAGGGAAAGGACCATCACAGTTTATTCCTTGTTCCTGCGCCAGTAAAATCGCCGGTGATATTATCCGCTGTTCTTCATCTCCAAATTGCCCTTCTTCGCCCGCGTGAGGATTCAGCGCTGCAACGCCGATTTTAGGGTTTTCGATTTCGAAGTATTCCTTTAATGCGCTGTTTAATAAATCTATCGGTTCGAAAACGCAACCGATTGTGAATTTGTGCCGGACTTCAAACAGCGGTTTGTGAATCGTTGCAAGGGCCACCTTTAGCGGACCGGCGACAAACATCATTGCCTTTCGTGCCGATTTACACCTCTCCGCCAACATTTCGGTATGGCCGGGCCAGGTGGCGCCAGCTAATTTCCAGCTGGTTTTGCTGATGGGTGCTGTTACTACTGCATCGATTATGCCGGCCCGGGCCGCATCTATAGCATCCAGGCAGAAACGTACAGATGCCTCACCGGCGACCCTGCTGGGCCCTCTAATCCACGGGGGAACCGAATACTCATCATAATCGGCCACTACGACTTTATGTGGATAATCTCTGCTGATTTTTTCGTGTTGATGCCGGCCCCAGAATGGCTCAATCTCGGCTTTATCGGCTGCGTAACAGAGCTGTTCGTTCATACCGAAAACGATAAATTTTGCCGCCCGCCGTATAACCGGGTCGGCAAGTGCCTTTACCACAACCTCAGGCCCGATACCAGCGGCATCACCCATCGTTACGCCTATAACCAATTGTTCGGTTATCGAATTATTGCCGTTGCTTTTGTTCATCTTTTCGTATTACGTTTTAAAAGCCCAGTTCTTTTAATCTTTCGGTTGTTAGCTTTTGCTCTATTGGTAAAATTTTCTCAAGTTGCTTTTTTATTACCTTGATTATTATATCAGTTTCGATATTTACCGTATCGCCAAATTTTGCTCTGCCGAGTGTGGTTCCTTTTAGCGTCTCAGGGATTATCGAGACACTGAAACTGTCTTCTTCCATATTTGCTATCGTCAAACTTATTCCATCAACGGCAACCGAACCTTTGACTACCATTTGAGCAAGCAGGTTGGAATTCGCTGCAAATTTTATATCGGCAAATTCCCCTTTTCTTACGATTTCTTTTATTGTTGCTACTCCGTCGATATGGCCTTGGACGATATGCCCGCCGAATCGGTCGGTGGCCTTCATAGCCAGTTCCGTATTGACCGGCGAGGAAGATTTTAACTTACTCAGCGTCGACTTTGTTAACGTTTCACTGCTTACCTCGAACTCTGCAAGACTACCTCTGAGTTTGGCAACGGTTAAACAGACACCGTTTATGGCTACGCTGTCGCCGATTTTGCTCTCGTCAGCCAGTTTGCCTAAATCTACGGTCAGATGCATCCCGCCGCCGGTTGTGTAAGCCGACTTTACCATACAAATTGCCTTTATAAGCCCTGTGAACATAAAATTTATTACCGGCTTCTTACGATTTATGATTGATTATTGATAAAAGCAAATCAGACGCTACAATTGATTATAAGTAATTGGTTGTCAATTATCAATTGGAAAGGGGCAGGTCAAATGAATACGTTCTGGCTAAAAATAGCGGGCATTGTGGTTGTCGTTATGGTCGTGATTATCGTGATAGGGGTTTTTTCGCCTTCAGAAAGGCCTCAGCCGGCTGTGGAATCAGCAGACGAGCCAAAGACCAAACAGAAAACCTTCTATGACAAGGTCGAAGAGGATAAAAAGGAGTTTTTAGCCGAGCCGCAGCCAGTGAAGGAGCAGGTCAGAGAGCAAAAACGGCCTGCAGACAAACAAACGCCCGCCGAGCCTGCCCAGCCACCTGAGGAGCCGACTCAACTGTACTTCAGGCCGCTTTCCGAGATAGACAGCATAGAAGCCGAAAGGCTCCTGAATGTAGCCGCGCCGGGCCGTAGCATTGGACGATTGCCGATGACGGGTTTCAAGCTTATGGTTGATAGCTGTCGGCGAATTATTAGGAAATGGCCCGATAGTTGGTATGCCTATAGGGCCAAACAAATGCTCGCGGATATGCCGACACGATTTCGGCAGCGCTATAAGATAACAGAAGAGGAACTGGATGTAAGTGAATTTACCAAACCCAGACCAGGAACCAAGCCTTTTACTATCAAGGATTCTCGTTGAATGGCTCCGACTGTAACCACAGGTTTCATACCAGTAATTTCGCTCACTGCTGATTGTTTGCCGCAGGCGTGGGAGAAAGCAGTTCTTGCGGTATGGGATAACGGCCTTGAGGTCAAAACCCAGTACGACAAGCCTGAAGACCCGCCCAGCAAAGACGCAACGGTTATAATTACCGTTACCGACCCTTTCAGCGAGCCGAGAATCCATAAGAATTTCCCCGGCGGGCCTGCCGAGCTTGAGGCATATCGCCAGGAGGTAGTCAATGGTATTCACGACCACTGGATTAGCCCTGCTGCTGGCAAATGGACATATACCTATCACGAACGGCTCTTTGCATACTGTCCGGTGGAAAATATACGAAATGCTGATTCACAAAAGCCGTTCAGGAAAATCGACCAGATTCAATATATTATCGATAAACTTTCTGAGGTCAGCCACACTCGAAGGGCACAAGCGATAACTTGGATGCCGACTGCTGACCCGAAGACGG
>CAZTWR010000060.1:0-9591 GCA_964618055.1 uncultured Pirellulales bacterium
CTACAGGAAAATCAGAAATACGTTAAGATATTTACTTGGCAATATCGATGATTTTGACCCGAACGAAGAAGCGATAGCCTACGATGATATGTTCGAGATAGATAAGTGGGCGATGCAGCAGTTACAAAAGCTGATTGCCAGCGTTACGGAGGCCTATGAGAACTTTGTCTTTCACAAGGTTTTTTCACTTATCTATAACTTCTGCACGGTCGAGATGAGCAGTATCTATATGGATGTTCTCAAGGACAGGATGTACTGTGATGGGGCAGATAGTTCGTCACGACGAAGTGCCCAGACGGCAATGTATAAGATATTGGATTGCCTTGTTCGAATGCTTGCGCCGATATTAGTGCACACCGCAGAGGAGGTGTGGGCGGTAATGAAGTTTAAGTCCCAGGAAGTTGAAAGCGTGCATCTGGCTGAGATGCCAAAAGTTGATGATTCAATCGACCGGAAGGGCCAGGAGCCGAGGTGGCAGAAGTTAATGGGACTGCGCGATGAGGTTTTGCGGGTTTTGGAAGGTTTGAGACAGGAGAAAAAGATTGCAAGTAATCAGCAAGCGTCCGTAACTATTTACTGTAATGAACAAGACGCCGAGGTTTTGAACGAGTTTGGACCCGAGCAATTTGCAGCACTTTGTATTGTTAGTGGGGTTCTTCTCAAAGATTATAGTGAGAAATGGCGTGAAGAAGACAGGGAAGGGATAGAGAATCATTTAGAGATAGATGAATCGGCCGAATTCTTACCAGTAGCATTTAAAAGTAAGCATAAGAAATGTCAACGGTGCTGGAACTATTGGCCAAGTGTCGGAGCCGATAGTAAATACCCCAACTTGTGCGAAAGATGCGTTTCGGTGATTCGTAAATCGTAAACAAAATTGGGTTTGTTTGGGTTTGTTTTGGGTTTGAATTGGGTTTGTTTTGACCAAGTGTCCATCGTTGGTTTTTCGTTGTAATTCCTTGTATTCACTGGAGTTATGAACATTTGACTTTTTGGGAAATTGGGTTTGTTTTGCATAATTTGTTATTTTTGATTGATTTTCCTCTGCGCACACCAATAGCGCAAAGCAGCCGAAGGCCTTTCAAAGCGAACGGGCAATATGAACTTATCAGAGAGCGCTTCGAGAGCAGACGTTCTCTCATAATTGGATGAACCTGCGCGTTTGATGCGAAAATTATGGGGTTTTGGAAAGTGCTGTTTTGGCTAAGTGCTTACAGCTAAAGAGATAAAAAAATTTTGGGAAAACGGATTTTAGGTGTCCCACTACCATCGCTTTTGATTGAATTTTAACAGTATTCTCTTCTCAGCACTACCGCACTAGGGCTGAAAGTGCTAGATTTTTGTGTTGTCGAGTTACAACTCTGCTATTTCCATCAACATATATAAGTATTTGTTTTCGCGATAATCAAACCCTTCGATTTTTTCTTCAGTTACAAATGGTTCCATTGTCTCAGCAGGAACTCTTTTTCTCTTAAGACCCAAATTTAAAAGCCCACAATTACACAGTCTCATTTCCATCTCTATAGTAAAATTCCCCTTAAGCATATTCTCAATATCTTGCCACAATGCTTTATTAACGCTACTGGATAAAGAAAGAGCATCTTGATAATTTATCATCCCCAAAATACACGCCTTAAATATTTTTCCGATAAGAGTAGATTTGTTTATATTGTCCACTTGTTCAAGAATGAGAAGAACAGTTTCCTCAAATCGTTTTGTGTTTTGGCAATGTTCTTTAATAAAGGCTTCTCTTTCTTCTTGGGTTGTATCTCCGACTTGTTTGATAAAATTAGCAATCTTTTTTATGTATAACCTGTCTCGCATATTCAATCCAACTTTGGCTATACTTACACAAGTTCTGAGAATTGGAATATCCTTAACAAGTCCCTCATCAAGTATTGAATCAAGTCCAAGTTCGGCATAATCACTCACTAAATCACCAACATCTTTGACAGCAAGTGATTCGACCAGCTTTCCCTCTAACTTTTTATCGCCCGGCATTTTTCCCCATAACATAAATAATATACAATGTCTCTTGTTAGGAGTTTAGTCTATATACCGGAGATGAGATGTCAAGATTGGATTGTAGCGATTTTTTGGTTGCACAGGTTGGGAGCCTGATTTGCTGTTGTTTCCGGAAGCCGCAATGAGGAGCATTAGTATTACGCAGCCCCTAAGGGGCGAAGTAAAATAGGAACAATGGCCAAACCCACAGGGCAAGCTGGAGGACGCAACAGCAAAATAAGCGGCTGTCCCTAGTTTTCCCCCAATTAAATGATTGCATTTGGCTCTAACAGTTGCATTCTGTGGCCTCGCAACTAATTATTTGCCTCGGATTCTTCCCATATAACTCTAATTTTATTGAGAATCTCCCAGAATTTTTTATCCACACCCCCAAATGCTATACATGCCATCAGTAAAGACATGACATATATATTCAAAGTTGATGCTGCCAGTTCAACACACTTATCTTCCTCTTCTTTCGTCATGCATTCAATTGAGGAAGTAATTGTCGCACTTGGCCCACCGTGCACATATGATGAAAGGGAGGCGTAATCTGGTATAATACTTAACAATGTATTGCGTATACTTTTATATTTTATATCATTCGTATTGTTCAAAACATTGTTTAAGATGTATTTTAATATATTTAAATTTTTAAATTGCGATACCTTAGTCTCAACATCTCTCGGATTCATATCACGATATTTTGGTCTTAATTTACACAGAAGTTCGAAAAAATTGCTATCTTTTCGTGTACTATCATCTGGGATAAGTTGTTGTATTTGAGATATAGACCTAGCAAGAGATATAGGGTCTTCAGCATCAGCGTATATTTCATAATCTTGGCCTATACTATCATTTTGCTCCTTGATAAGTCTGAAAAAGATATAGTTCAGTTTTAAAAAGTGCTCCAGTAATATCCTAAATTGAGCTCTTGTAGAATAAAGGTTTCGTTGTCTACATAATTCAAATATTCCTAATTTCAACGTAGTAATTGCGGCAAGAATAAAGAACAAAGCTTTGTAAGTTTTTCTGTACTTTGAATCAAATAACTTTTGTGCAAGTTCATAAACCCCCGAACCTTCTTGAATTTCAAAAATCTTCTGGTCAAGTTCAGTTATATCTTCTATTCTTCCATGAAGGTATGACTTTATTACTGCTTTTCTCTTGTCGGTATCTACTTTCAAGATAATACGGTCTCCTTCTTCAAATCCGTATTTAGACATATCTATATTTTGTAATGTCTCAAATAGTTTATCTGTTCTTACTTCACCTAATTTTATTTCTTTCATTTTCCACTACCTTTTAAAAAATATCTCTCACTAAATGCTAATTACTCACCCCGCGATGTTTCCAGCCTTCATCAAACATCGAGTATCGAGCGACTATTCAGTTGCTCACATACTTTTTGATAAACCTCATCGAGTGTTATAGCTTTAATATCGTGTTTTGGGTCGGTGCTGTCGGCCTTGAAGCCTCTGCTATCAGGTTCGATCGCCACAACACAGTGGGGCCTTCCGTAAGGGGCTACCCTGGCAGGATTAGACCGGCCGAATATCAAAACCAACGGTGTTCCCTCAGCTGCGGCAATATGGCCTGGGCCGGTATCATTGCTTACCACCAGCCTGGCAGTTTTCAGCAGAGCTACCAGCTCACTGATGGAGGTTGCGCCGGCGAAGTTTGCTATCGGGACATTAGCGAGATTTCTTAACCTTTCTACGGTATCCTTTTCGGAAGCTGCTCCGGTAGCAATTATAGAAAGGTGAAACTGTGATGAGATTTTATCAGCCAGAGCGGCAAATCGTTCGATTGGCCAACATTTGTCGTTGTGCGCAGAGCCGGGTACAAAAACCGCATAATTGTCGGGGTTAATCTGCTGCTCTGTCAGCAGCCGGTTGACCGAATCGACATCGGCGCGGTCTGTACCCAATATAAACTCCACTGAAAGGTCCGAGGCGCCGGCAGCCTGTGCTATCTTCAAATAGTAATCCACAAGATGGATGCATGATTGGTCTTGTGTTGGTTTGTGGGTGTAAAAAATGTGAGCGAATTCTCTGGTAGTTGTCATACCGAATCGTTTTTTGCAACCTGAGAGCCAGGCCAGTGACGCAGTTCTAAAAAGACCCTGGAGGTCTATTACGAGGTCGAATTTGCTTCGGCGAAGTCGGCAAATAAGCGACAGCAAGGCCCCGAACGCGCGGGGGTTGTACCAGGCTTTACCGAGGTACTTTCGGTCGAAGTGGATGATACCATCTAAATGTGGGTGATTATCGAGAAGCGGTGCGAACTCGGGGCGGATGAACCAACTGATTTTCGCGTCGGGAAAACTTCTGCGCAGGGCTGAAAGTGCCGGCAATGTTAAAACTACGTCACCAAGCGAGCTGGGCTTTATTATCAGGATATTTTTCGGCGCCGAATGTAGATGTTTAGCTTTAGCCTTAGCTGATAGTTCACGGAAAATCCGGTGGCGCTGCGAAAGCTCAAGGCCTATAAGATTACTATAGGTTGTAAAGGTTCGAAAATAATCTGTTCGGTTAACAGTGGATACGGACATAAGTGAAGCGCCAAGCTGCCATAACGAGCGGAGCCAGCGACTTTTGCGCCGCAATCGATACGGCTTTATTCCGTCCATATCAATAAGCAGGACTTTATGTTTATCTTCAGGTTGCGGTGTGACGAGAAAGTTAGCTGCTTTTGAGTCTCTGTGCCACAGGCCGTTTTTGTGGAGTGCTGCTAATATGGACGCGAGCTGCCGGCATAGTTGCTTTTTTATCGCAAACTGCGCCGTTCGTTTTCCTAACGATTGTTCAGACGCGAAGGTATGCAAATCAGGGCTGTTCTCGAAATATTCGGTGATATAGATGCTCTGCTCGGTGAGGAAGTTGCGTTTTTTATACAAAGCGGCAAAGGGAGCTGCGACAGGGATACCACAGCTAAGTAATCTGAGAGCGGTTTCGAAGTTTCGCAGTGCCCTGCCACGCTGAAACGAACGAAAGAACTGTCGCAAACCAGCTTCTGGATAGTGGAGTTTGATGACTACTTTCAACTGGCTGTTTCCTATTGTAAGATTTTTCACGGCGACACGGTTTCGGCTTTCAGTCTTCAGGATTTTTTCGACATCTTGAAACAGCAGCTGGGGCTGGGCGATACAATTAGTCCAGTTGGCTTCGGAAAAATTTCTGCCGGACACATCGGATAATACCGCCCTGCCGCTCCAACCATTACCGAGTCTGAGCGAAGCGACTTGAGTTTTGTTTCCGAGGTTTTTCTGTGAACAGGTCATCAGGTCGGCCATTTTAAGTAATAAAGAAGTTTTAAGCAATTGATTGTTTATGGCTGAGCTGTTAAATTAGGGTTTGTAGATTGGCGAAGATGACGAGGATACGGCTGCTATGGCGAAAAAAGGTAGATACATTTATGACTGGCCGAGGCCGATGGTTGCGGCTGACGCTGCTGTGTTTGGGTTTTTTGCAGGCAAAGCCAAATTGTTGCTGGTCAATCGCAAAAACGAGCCGTTCAAAGGCAAATGGGCCCTGCCCGGCGGATTTGTTGATATTGATGAGGAACTTGACGACGCTGTGGCCAGAGAGTTGGAAGAGGAGACGGGGCTGGTAGGAGTGCGGCTGGAACAGATTCGTACCTTTGGCAATGTTGGCCGAGACCCAAGGGGAAGAGTAATTGGTGTGGTATTTATGGGAATTGCAACAGAGGGACAGAGTAAGTTAAAAGCGGGTGATGATGCGGCAGAGGCACGATGGTTCGACATAGAAAAATTGCCGAAAGATTTGGCATTTGACCATAACGAAGTAGTTAGGTTCGTAATAGAGAAGTTAAAAAGAAGAAAGATGTATCGGCTGAATGTAAAACGGCAGAGAAGTAAAACAACTAAGAAGTGTTAAGTGGCTTTTTGAGCTGCTTATTGAACATACGCAATTGTACATCAACGGCACTTAGTGCCCAGTCGATATAGTGCAATTCGTGGGCGGGACGGCGGTGTCTTTCATTCATTAAGCCATCCTGGACGGTATTTAAGAATTTGCTTATCATTTGCGGGCTGATTTCTGTGGGTGCGGCAGCCCATTTTTTTAACTCAACATATTGCTGCTGTAATCTTTTGCTGCCTTTGAGTTGCTCTGCAGTTAAATAATCCGCCGGATTATAGGCTAACTGGAGGCCTTTAAGGCACAGGATTAACGGCTCATAATTGGCTCTTCTATCCAGACGAATAAATTTGTACTGTTGTACATACGTGGTTGCCTGCGCCGGCGGCTTATCTGCAATTTCGTCTCCACCCAGATACCATCTGCGTTTACTGGTCCTGGCAAAGACAAGTTCTTCTCCATATTCGCGCTGCGTTATCTCATCATATCCCATTCTTGAAACCCATAGTCTGCCGGTGTCTTTTTGCTCGGGGTCGCCGCCAAGAACAAGCAGACACTTTACAAAACCTAAAGGCAGAATCTTCTGATTACCGACCTGATTTTTTCGAAGTTGAAAGGACAGATGCAAACTATGCGGGCGAACGTTATAGAAAGTGGCAATCTCATGTATTAACTGATTAAGAAGCCAGGGGTTCGCAGTGGCCGGTCGGGACAGCTCTCCAGCGATATTTAGTCTACCTGGCGCCAGTTCTAAAAAACCAGACCGGCGTGCCTGGTCAGTCGAGCCGGTGTGGTCATCAATGTATCCGCCGAGTTTCCAGGACAAAACGTTCAGACCAAAATCGTAAAAATACCTGAAACCATCATATATTGGGTCAGAGGCCTTTCTTATACTTCTCTGCGGCTCAACTGCTGCGAAGCCGAGGTTGCTCAACTCTATCTCAGCTCCGAGCGGCACAAGGCCCGGCTGAAAGCTTGAACGAATATACTCCAGATGCGCTCGGACAACTTGAGCATGAAAAATACTTTTTGCTGCACGCACAGCATATTTGACATAATCAATAAGGTCGTGCCTGTCATAGGGCATCGTTTCAAGACATTTTTCAATAATCAAATCAACTTCCGGGCTGTTAGCATTTATCATTTGCAAAGCTATGAGAAGACTGACAGACCGCTTGAAATATCTTTCTGAAGTACGCATATGCTCAAGTTCAAAACGGTATCGGGACTGAATTCTTTCATCGAGTTGATTGAGCAAGACCTGCCTTATGACTAAGGCTAAATAATTTTCAATAAACGGCTGTGCCTGTGGGTCACCGTATAAATGTTTTATGCTTGGCCGAGGCCGGTCAAGCTCATGTTCAAGATAGTAATCACTAACGGCATCGGTGTGATAGTGGCTTATGACCAAATCACGCTCGGTGGTTGCGAGCAGTTCTCTGTGAGCTCGGCGTTCCAATTCGGCATCTGCTGTTTTTTCGCCGGGTCGCGTGCGTCTTCTCATAAACTTTTCGATTCTTTTTCTCAGCCAAAGCTCGTGTATCAAATTGACGTGGAATCTGTCGCCAAAGTGTTTTTTCATTGACTCATTCGTTGTCAGGTAGGCCTGGGCTTCGACGAGGCCGTTGGCAGTGTTGACCTGCACAGTTTCTCTGTCGTAGCGTCTTCCTTCGTATCTGTCGATTTCGACCATTGCCCAGGCAGGAACATCGTAGATTATAAAGCCATCAATCCTTGAAGATTGGTCTGTGACGGCGTAGAAGTAAACATTGTCCGGGGTGACCTTTCGGTAGCCTGGCAGCAAGGCTGGTTCGGCAAAAAGAGTCTGGTCGTTAACTTTAGATGGCTTTCTGGTAACACCCAGGCCGCTGACTGACCGGAAGATTCTGCGGTCGCGTAGCGAGCCGTAGATGAACAAATTGACTTTTTCTTCGTTCATAATTCGTCGCTCGGTTGGGTCACGGTTCATGAATTTGGCGGCGTAGTTTAAACAGCTCTTTGAATGCGCGGAAAATTACGCGCAAGTTAGCACCAGTTTGTGTGCCGGCCGTTCGCGGATAATGATGCACGCCTTTTTGAATAACGGTATAACCTTTGTGGATAGCGCGAGCCAGAATCTCAGTATCAATCAGAGCTCCAGTGCTTGATAATTCAATGTTATCAAAAATTTCTCTTTTGTACAGTTTGAAAGCACAATCTATGTCGCGGATTTTCATACCGAATAAGAAGCACACGAGTTTTGTCCAGCACCAGCCATTAATTTTTCGTATAGAAGAGTCCTGACGGTTCAGTCGGTAGCAGTTGACAATATCATATTGCTTTATCAGCGGCAGCAGCGGCGGCATCTCGTTGATATCAAACTGGCCATCACCATCGGTATAAAAAACAAGTTCTTTGGTGGCTGCTTTAAATCCAGACCGCAATGCGGCTCCGTAACCGAGATTAGTGGGATGGTGCACCACTTTTACCCGACTGTCTTGGCTGGAGATTTCATCGGCGATTTGGCCAGTGGTATCAGAACTGCCATCGTCAACGATAATTATTTCAAAGTCAGCGTTGAGTTTCTTTAGAACAGCAAGTGCTTGTTCCGCCGTGCGCTCAACGTTGTCTTGCTCATTATAACAGGGAAAAAAAACACTAATAGAAACAGCAACTTTCTGGTTTGAATCAACGAGCTTCCCCGGTAATTTATCTTTTATCATAGGTTACCACTTCTTATTTTTATGCAATGGTTCCTGCTCACTATTATACTCCTTCATTTTAGCGTCATAAAATTGTGCAAGTTTGGTGTTTCCTTGTTTTGTGGCATTTCTCTGCAAATATTTGCCTGCTAACAATGCGGCCCAGATTTTAGGGAGATAACCATCCTGTTTTGCATAAAGTCTCTTATCTTTTGCGAACTCATTGAAATAATTTTTGCAAAAATTACTTACAAGAGGTCGCAGCTCAGCGTATCTTGCAGCAGATAGAATTATCTGCATCGGGGCTTGTGATGGGTGTAATTTGAAAGCCTTGATGGCAAAATCAAGGCCTTGTTTCTTTGCGGTCTTGCCTTTGCCGAATAATAACATATTGTTGGCAATGATAAGGTTTTTGGAGAATTCATCGGGATAGAGTGTTTTGCCATTGAATATGCCTCCGAAAAGCTCCTTGCCCTGAGGGGTCGTTACATCAACAAAGAGTTTTTGTTTGTTATTAAAGAAGGCAAGGGGCCAATTAGGATTATGTTCAAGGCCGTTTACCAAAGGTCCATTATATACTTTTGGGTCGGACATGGGTATTAAGACTACCCAGACATCGCGTTTTTTCAGCTGTTTATCTATCCACTGGCCGACTTCGACATAATTGGGAGTGGTTCTTCTTATCGTAGCGCTTTGGACAACTGGGCCTCCAGCCATAATATTAGACCAGGTGTAGTAAACCTTCGGCTCATAAGCAGCCTGTGCTCTGCCGTCCATAAATAATTGCAGAGGGGTTCGGCCGGTGTTCGGGTCAGGCTCTTGGCCCCAGGCAATGAAACCACCTTCGGTCCAGTAATTAAGCATTTTCCCCTTTAATTTGTTATCCCTTATGAACTGACAGGCGTAAAATGGCTTGGCATGCGAGGCCGTCATCCGAATAAAAACGGAATTTAATTTTGGATCGGAGGGCCAGTAGTCGAGATAAACACGTTTAAATTTAAGCCCCCACCATGTGCCGAAAGCCA
>CAZTWR010000061.1:0-9417 GCA_964618055.1 uncultured Pirellulales bacterium
GCTTGTTAAGAAAATCCGCCCCGGACGCATTCGATACCACGCCCAGCATATATCGACAGCCGGTTCGGTTGAGCTGATAAGAGCTGCTAAGAAAGAGTCTTTGCCAATTACCTGTGAGGTAACGCCGCATCATTTGCTTTTAACCGAGCGGTATTGCGCCGAATATGATACCAACTACAAAGTTAACCCTCCTCTGCGAACGGAAAAAGACATTGAAGCTCTGAAAGAAGCGATTGCTGAAGGTCTGATTGATGCTCTGGTGACTGACCATGCTCCGCATCTGCAAAGCGAGAAGGAGCTGGAATTTTTAACTGCACCTTTTGGCATAGCAAGTTTGGAATGTGCTTTGGCCCTTTTCGTTAAGGCACTGATTGAGCCAGGTATTCTGGACTGGCCCGGCCTTATCGAATTGATGACGGCTAAGCCAGCCAGGATAATTGGTGTTGATAAAGGAACACTGGGCAAAGGCAAACAGGGCGATGTTACTATTATCGACCCGAATGCTGAGTATGAAATCAACGTAAATACATTCCGCTCTAAAAGCAGAAACTGTCCCTATCACGGCTGGACCGTCAAAGGCAGGGTTGAAAAAACAATCGTCGGTGGCGAGATGAGATTTGAAGCATAACTCGATGCTCGATGCTGGATACTCGATATTCGATTTAAACCGATTGCCAATTACGAGAATCGAGTCTCGAGCATCAAGTTTCGACAATAGAAGATACAGCGGAAATAACAGAATCAATTGGATACATAATGTTAGATTGCTAAAGTATGGCGGACTTGCTATAATTTTACCGGAGGTACAGTAAAATGAAATTTAGAGTTATTTTGGAACCAAGCGAAGAAGGTGGATATACTGTTATTGTTCCTTCCCTTCCAGGTTGCGTGAGCGAGGGTAACACACGCGAAGAAGCTCTAAAAAATGTTCGTGAAGCAATTGAGCTCTACTTAGAACCTGTAGAAGACGATCTCAGCTTTTCACAGGATTGCGAACAATTAGAGATAGCATTATGAGCAAGGTTCCGAGTTTGAACTATCAAAAAGTCATCAAGGCTCTTAGGCGAGATGGATGGATAGTAATTCGTCAGAAAGGCAGTCATATCAGATTACAAAAACGCCTTCCTAATGAGATGCTCAAAATTATTGTTCCAGCACACCGTCCAATCAAACGCTCTACGTTGTCACACATCTTAAAACAAGCCCGCCTATCAGTATCAGAGTTTAATGATTTGCTCTAAACAACCCAAGAGATGATAATTATCGACGGTCATAATCTGCTGCACTCAATTCAAAAGGAACATGAAGAGTTTAACTCAATTACAGATGTTCAATTGTGCCGAATTGTAGGTAGATATTTGAACTTGGTTGGCGATAAGGGTGAGATTGTTTTTGACGGCACTGGGCCGCGGGACAAAAGTGGATTCGATAATATAAGCAAATTGGAGGTCTTTTTTGCCGGCTTGCGCCGCGACGCCGACACGGTAATCGAAGAAAAGATAAAGGCGAGCACTGCACCAAAAAGATTGACAATTGTCAGCAGTGACAGAAGATTGCGAGATGCAGCTCGGAAAAGAAAAGCAACAGCGGTAAAATCGCAGGTTTTCTGGGATAATCTCCGCAAGCAATTGGCCCGGAAGAAGAAGACAATCACCGAGCCGATAGGCAAACGCCGAGGACTGAGTGATGGCGAAACTGAACAATGGCTTAAGTTTTTCGGTCTTGAGCAATGAAATTGCGCGTAAACCCCGCCCTTCCGAAGGGCTGGGTAAATGCACCGCAGATATTTGAGCAAAACTCTTAACTTGTTAGGAGGACAAAAAATTGAAAAAGCGAAAATTAATACCAGCTTTTTCGACAGCTTTTTTTGCTTTATTCCTGGTCTTGGTAGCTCAATGTCGTCTTGAATTTCCTCCTGTCACCGTTGCTGAACCATTGGCAACAATCACCGTTGAGGCGGGAGAGTATGCCCGAATCGACACCCCTGTATCAGTTGCGCTTGACGGCATAAATTATACACGATTATGTCTTGAGGAAATCAAGGGTTCTCAGCGCCTGCTGGTTCCCACACAGCTCGAGCTTGGCAGTCCCCCGCGACTGTGGTGGATTCTCTCCGGCACCACGCCCGCAGGTGCCAAACGTATCTATGAACTCCTGCAGGGGTCTCCTGTCAGGGCCGTGGGCGTTAAAGTGAAAAAAAACAATTCATTTTTGCAGCTTCAGATAGGTAACAGCAAGGTTCTCAGATATAATCACGCCGTTGTTCCGCCGCCGAAAGGTGCCAGCCCGCTTTATGCTCGTAGCGGATTTATCCATCCACTTTGGTCGCCCGCAGGAGAGGTCCTCACCTGGATGCATCCTAAGGACCATATTCACCATATGGGTTTGTGGATGCCTTGGACGAAGACGAAATTCGAAGGCAGAGAAGTGGATTTCTGGAATCTTGGCAATGGCCAAGGTACTGTTCGCTTTGTGAAATATATCTTGACAGAAGGTGGTGCGGTTTATGGCGGCTTCGGCGCAATTCAGGAACATGTTGTCCTCCGTACACCTGCTCGTCAGGGCGAAGGCCCTGCCGTAGTCCCGAAAGGAGAAAAAGTTGCTCTCAATGAAGAGCTGGATGTGCGGGTTTGGAATCTGGGCAAACCAGACGAATGCTGGCTGCTGGATTACACCTCGAAGCAGCGCTGCGCCTCTTCAAGCCCGCTTCGCTTGTTAGAACACAGATATGGCGGCCTTGGTTTTCGCGCAACGAGCCAATGGAATGAAGGTAACAGCGATTACCTGACCTCGGAAGGCAAGACTCGTAAGGACGGGCATGGAACGCGGGCCCGCTGGTGTAATGTGTTCGGCTCAACGGCAAAAGGACCGGCTGGTGTGGTATTTATGAGTCACCCTGACAACCATGAACATCCTGAGCCGATGAGAATCTGGCCCGAGGGCGGGGTGTTTTTCAATTTTTGTCCGGTGCAGAAAGCAAACTGGATACTGGAGCCGGGGGAGACTTACGTTTTAAGATACCGCTTGTATGTCTATTCTGGTAAGATTACTCCGAAGATGGCCGAGCGACTCTGGCAGGACTTTGGCAATCCGCCGAAGGTTAAATTGGAGATATTGCCATGAAAAAAAATGCGAAAATGAAAACCATATCAAGACGGGGCTTCTTGAAAGGCACTGCGGTCGCCGCCACCGGTGCTGTATTCGGTATTCCTTACGTCATTACCTCCTCAGTGCGGGGCGCTGATGCGCCGAGTAATAAGATTGCTGTCGGCTGTATCGGTCTTGGGCGTATGGGATTCAACTACGATATGCGTGAGATTATGGGGTTTGGCCAGGCTCAAATTGTCGCTGTATGTGATGTCGACGCCAAAAGGTTGAAGCATGCCCAGCAAACTGTTGAAAACCGTTATGGTTCGCGGAGCAGAAATGGCACCTATAAGGGCTGTGCGGCGTACAAGGATTTCAGAGACCTGATTGCACGGAAGGACATCGATGCAGTTTCAATAGTCACTCCTGACTATTGGCATGCGCTGCCAGCTATTGCCGCAGCCAAGGTTGGCAAGGACATATTCCTGCAGAAGCCGCTGACCCTGACTGTTGAAGAGGGGCGCCTGCTGAGTGACGCGGTTCAACGCTATGGGTGCGTTTTGCAGGTTGGAAGTCAGCAGCGCTCTGATTCAAGGTTTTGTTTTGCCTGCGAGTTGGTTCGCAATGGAAGGATTGGTAAGTTACACACAGTAAAAGTAGGTTTGCCGGAAGACCCTGGCACTGGGCCGCAGCCGTCAATGCCAGTTCCCGAAAATCTGGATTATGATATGTGGCTGGGACCTGCACCTTGGGCGCCTTATACCGAAAAGCGTGTCCACCCTCAAAACGACTATAGCCGGCCAGGATGGATGCGCATCTCGGATTATTGCTGTGGGATGATTACCGGCTGGGGTGCTCACCACAACGACATCGCACAGTGGGCTATGGGCACCGAGTATACAGGACCTGTCGAAATCGAGGGGCAGGCGGAATATCCCAGAGATGGACTGTGGGATGTGCACGGCAAGTTCCACGTCGAGTACACCTATGCCAATGGGGTAAAGGTTATTTGTGCGAGCAACACGGAGAATAAACAAGGGGTTTTTTTTGAGGGAACGGAAGGTTGGATATATGTAAAGCGAGGATACATCGATGCGAATCCGAAATCGTTGTTGACCTCGGTTATTGGTCCGAATGAAATCCACCTTTACAAAAGCAACAACCATAAGAAAAATTTCTTTGACTGTATCAGGTCGCGTGCTGAAACGATCGCACCGGTTGAAATTGGCCACCGCTCCAATACTGTCTGCATCCTTGGTTTTATTGCTATGCTGCTTGGACGAAAGTTAAAATGGAACCCGGAGCAGGAACGCTTCATCAACGATGCCGAGGCAAACCGTATGCTGGCCAGACCAATGCGCAGCCCATGGCATCTGTAAGAAGAAAACCTATGCCGACTTCTAACGGGGCTAATACGATGCCCAGTGCCAGAGTTCAAGCCACCCGTAGTGCAAATAAATGATTGAAAAATTTGGGTTTAAAAGGGATATTTTGTATGGAGAAGAAAACCGCTCGTACCGGCATTGTCGGCGCAGGCTTTGCTGCGACGTTCCATTTTGAATGTTTGAAAAGAGTCCACGGCACAAACGTCGAGGTCGAAGGCGTATTCACACGGGACATAAAGCACGCTGAGTCATATGCCAGCAAGCGAGGGATTCGCGCCTATAGCTCTTTGGAGGAAATGATAGATGACGTCGATGTCATCCACGTTTGCACTCCGCCGGTGGTTCACGAATCAATTGCGATTGCTGCACTCGAGAGGGACAAGTTTGCCATTGTTGAAAAGCCGCTTACCGGTTACTTTGGTGACGGCTCAAAAGACTTCGACGGGGACAGTTTCCCAAAAACTGATGCCCTCAACCATGCGCTGGCAAGCATCGAACGGATACTTGAGGCAGAAAAGAACAGCAAAGCAAGAATACTGTATGCTGAAAACTGGATTTATGCCCCTTCGATTCAGAAAGAGAGGGAAATCATCGAAAAAACAGGAGCACAAATTCTCTGGATGCACGGAGAAGAGGCGCATTCAGGCTCGCATGCAAAAACCTACGCTTTTTGGAGGTTCTCCGGCGGTGGTGTAATGATAGGCAAAGGGTGCCACCCTCTCACAGCGGCACTTTATCTAAAGCAGGTCGAGGGTGAGAGCCGAAACGATAAACCAATACGCCCCAAAGCCGTCACCGCCCGAACGCATGCTCTCACACGATTGGATAGTTTCAGGGACGAAGGACATATTCGTGCAGATTACCACGATATAGATGATTTCTCTATGATGCATATTGTTTTTGAAGACGGCACCATTGCTGATATATTCGCATCTGACATTATCCTTGGCGGCATTCACAACTGGCTTGAGGTCGCTACGAACAATCATCGAACAATCTGCAACATTAATCCTAACACAGCTATGCAGACATACAACCCGGTGGAAGAGGGTTTCAAGGACATTTACGTTGTGGAAAAAATCGGTACCAAACAGGGCTGGTCAACACCTTCGCCAGACGAAGACTGGTTCACAGGTTACCCTCAGGAAATCGAGGCCTTTTATAGAACGATAGCATATGATGAACCACTGCAGTCAAACAGCTCTCTCGCAGCCAATTGTATATCTACAATATACAGTGCATACGTATCGGCAGAAAAAAAAGGTGCTGAAGTTCCTGTCAAAATCTTTTGTCCGTAAGGACTCCATAGGAGAGCAAATACAAACAAATTTGTCGGTCAAATAAAAGGTAATCGAAATGCCCGCTAACCAACATATAGAATCAGATACATCGGGTGCCCCCAGCGCTCATAAGGAACGGCTTTTGATAATGAACGCCAGAAAAAAAGGGCCTTTAGCAACTTTTGCCACATTTGTGCGGCTGTCGGGACCCGGCTGGCTCCAAAGCGCCATCACTATGGGTGGTGGTTCTTTGTCATCCAGTCTGTACCTTGGTGCCCTGGCGGGTTTTAGCATCTTGTGGGTCCAGCCGATAGCAATGATTCTCGGCATAATTATGCTAAGTGCAATCGCTTATGTCGCCCTCTCTACCGGCCAGCGCCCCTTTCGCGCAATAAACAAACACATCAATCCTGTACTCGGGTGGGGCTGGCTGCTGTCCGCTATGACTGCTAATCTTGTATGGTCTATGCCCCAGTATGCACTCGGCACGGCAGCGGTTCAGCAGAACCTGCTGCCCAACCTTCTTGGACCAGATGTCATGCCTGACCCGTGGGGTAAATTAATCATCCTTGGTGTCATTCTTGTAGTCACGATTACTGTTGTTATGTTATATGGTATAGCTGGCTGGGGAGTTAAGCTTTTCGAAATTATCGTCAAAATTACGGTTGCTACAATAGTTCTGTGCTTCTTCGGTGTTGTTGTCAAATTAAGCGCAACGGGCATCCTGGATTGGGGGCGAATTTTAAAAGGGCTTATACCTGACCCGAAGCTGCTGTTTTCACCAGCCAAGACGCTTATGCCTTATATCACTGCTGTTGCCCCCCTTTATCAGAGGTTCTGGACCGATATAGTCGTAGCCCAGCAGCGTCAGGTTATGATAAGTGCCGCCTCTGCTTCTGTCGGTATAAATATGACTTTTCTTCTGCCGTATTCTATGTTGCGGAAGGGTTGGGATAGAGTATTCAGAGGATTGGCCATATTTGACCTATCGACAGGTTTGTTTATACCATTCATCCTGGCAACCGGCTGTGTCGTAATCGCTTCATCTTCACAGTTTCACGCAGTCCCGGCAAAAGGATTTCTTGGTGAAGTGAATGCTCAAGGCCAGGTAATTAAACCTGCTGATAATCTTATCAAGCCATTCAATAACTTAATGGAAAAGCGTTTAAAATATGAAATCAGCCCAGCGGCTTTTGAAAAACTTTCGCAGACCGAGAGAACCGAGAGAATAAACGCAATGTCATCTGCCGACAAACAAATGGCTGCGATGCTTGTAAAGCGGGATGCCTTCAATCTGGCTGATTCTCTCGCACCATTAACAGGTGTAGGTTTTTCGCAGTACATTTTCGGCGTAGGTATTTTCGGAATGGCCCTTGGTGCAATAACTATGCTGATGCTGATTAACGGGCTTTGCGTCTGTGAGATGCTTAATGTCCCCATGAAGGGCTGGCCGCAGCGCATCGGAAGTTTAATGGTAGTGGTGGGTGCAATTATGCCCTTTGTCTGGAAGCATGCTTTCCTCTGGCTCGCGATTCCAACTTCTGTTTTCAATATGACACTGCTGCCTATTGCGTATTTTACTTTCTATCTGCTTATGAATCAGAGAAGTCTGCTGGGTGATAAGTTGCCTCGTGGCGGCAAACGTCTCACCTGGAATGTGCTTATGGCTGTGGCTTTCATAGTGGCTGCTTTTATCAGCACCTGGACTATCTGGGCCAATCTTAGGTGGGGCGGTATTGCGATAATGGCCGGATTTATCGCCCTTGCCTTATCTGTACAACTTTTTCGTTCAGGAGTAAAAACCAATGACTGACGAGCAATGGAAAAAATTGATAAGTGTAATAAACGGCGAGGTCATTGACCCTTTGCCTGTCGGCTTTATTGTCGATAGTCCTTGGCTGCCCGGTTGGACAGGAATCTCTGCTCTCGATTATTTCACTAATGAGCAGTTATGGTTCGATTCGAATCTCGAAGCCGTCAAACGTTTTCCTCAGATAATGTTCCTGCCGGGATTCTGGTCTGAGTTTGGTATGTGCACAGAGCCATCTGCTTTTGGTGCAAAATGCTCTTGGCAGCAAAATGGACATCCTTTCGCTCACAGGATTATTACAGATATAGCTTCTGTCGAGTCTATCACCAAACCTGACCCAGCAAAAGACGGCTTGCTGCCATTTGTCATCAAGCGTCTTGAGCACTACCAGCGCAAAATTGCCGATGTTGGTCACTCTATAAAGTTTGCGACTTCTCGTGGCCCATTAAACATCAGCTCTTTTCTTATGGGTAGCACAGAATTCCTTATGGCCATCCGCACCGATCCTGATGAAACCCGAAAGTTGCTCAAGCTCGTAACTGATTTCACCGTCGATTGGCTGAAACTGCAGGCAGAAATGTTTCCATCTATAGACGGCATTTTAATTTTGGATGACATAATCGGTTTTCTGGGTGAGGACGACTTTAAACAGTTTGTAAAACCTTATCTTGAGCAAATTTTCAATTCCCTCGATGTTACTGTAAAGTTTTTTCACAATGATGCCGCCGGTTTAGTTTGCGCGCCGTACTTGGCTGAAATCGGCATAAATCTGTTCAATTTTAGTTACGAACACAGCTTAGGCCAAATGAAGGAACTCACAAATAACAAAATCACTCTGCTTGGGAATATTCCTCCGCGAGATGTTCTTGCAATGGGTACGCCCGAGGATGTACGTAAAAGTGTCAAAGCCGCTCTTGATTCGGTGGCAGAGGTGAGGCGGATTATTATGTCCTGCGGCGGTGGCATACCCCCCGATGTCTCAACGGAAAACATCGAAGCCTTTCTGTCGGCGGTTGGAACGTAGGTGTGGGAGGTATGGATTTGCAGTTTTGAGCTCCGTTAGAAGTGAATGACCAGCTTCTAACGGGGTGGTTTCCCCTTCGTAATCGCGATTTTCAATTCTGGTGAAATTTACATTGCTTAATTCAGTGAAAAGTCGTATAAAAGTTCCTTTGGGGTTCCCATTTCGTCATTTTTTTACGAAAAGGGGTCCTTGAAATATGGTTTGAAGGTCTGCTGTAGTAGCAAGGACCATTGTTAAGTTCTTTATATTTCTTATCTTACAAAGTGGAGAAAGTATGAAACGCAAAATGGTTACAATTGACGGCAATACGGCGGCGGCCTATGTGGCCCACGCTACCAACGAGGTAATTGCAATATATCCGATTACCCCCAGCTCATCTATGGGCGAGATTGCCGATGCAAAAACAGCAAAAGCCGAAACTAATATCTGGGAGACCGTTCCTTCTGTTACCGAGATGCAGTCGGAAGGCGGCGCGGCAGGAGCTGTCCATGGCGCTTTGGCAACAGGTGCTTTGACGACGACTTTTACCGCCTCGCAGGGACTTTTGCTGATGATTCCCAATATGTATAAGATAGCGGGGGAGCTACTGCCAACTGTCTTTCACGTCTCGGCTCGTTCATTAGCCTGTCAGGCACTTTCGATTTTTGGTGACCATTCAGACGTGATGGCTTGTCGCCAGACTGGTTTCGCCATGATTTGTTCGTGTAACATTCAGGAGGTTGGCGATTTTGCTCTCATTGCTCAGCAGGCAACACTGGCCTCGCGAGTGCCATTTTTACATTTCTTTGATGGTTTTAGAACCAGCCATGAGGTTCAAAAGGTCGAGGAGCT
>CAZTWR010000062.1:0-9353 GCA_964618055.1 uncultured Pirellulales bacterium
TCAAAGCAACTCCACACGCCATAGACGACAGAATCACATCTAACTTCCAACTTATTGCTAAACCGATAGTCAACACTACGCTACTAATTGTAAAAATCAAAGTTTTTTCATCGTCGTCAATCCACTCTATAATCCATCGCAATATTAGTCCTGCCGCTACACCCAGTCCTAAAGAACCTATCACCTCATAAAGCGAATGAAAAATCATCGGCAAGACACCAACTTCCCTGTGGCCGGTAAGAAAACTCGCTAAGCTAACACCGGTAATATATAACACCAAAGCAAGCGCATCGTCCAAGGCAACAATGGCTGTCAGCATCGTTGTAAGTGGCCCACGGGTTTTATACTCCCACAATACATTTACCGTCGAAGCAGGGTCTGTCGCTGAACAGATAGCACCGAATACCACCCCAACTGCCAATGCTGTTTGCCAATCATAGAAATAATTAAGGGCAAGAAAGCTAACAATTACTACTAACAAGAAAGCTATGCCCCCCTCAAACAACAAAATCGCAAAAACCTGTTTGCCGAATTTCAGGAAGACGTCACGTGTAAGCTCACCGCCAATTAAAAAACCAATAATTCCCAAGGCAAACAAATTAAACAATTCGAGAGTCTGAACCGTCTGTGGAGAAATAATCTTTAATACCGGACCTAGAATTATTCCGATAGTAATGTAGCCTATTATCTGTGGAATGTGA
Source organism: uncultured Pirellulales bacterium (assembly GCA_964618055.1). Classification (GTDB taxonomy): domain Bacteria; phylum Planctomycetota; class Phycisphaerae; order Sedimentisphaerales; family Anaerobacaceae; genus CAYYFT01. The sequence goes on from CAZTWR010000062.1 coordinate 702, forward strand.
ATTCTCTGAAATATTTTCGCCCCAACCGTACCGAAAAAAATCGCAATACCCATCAGTAAAATAAGATTAAGATTTTCGCTCTGGGCTAAAATGTTGTCTAACAACTCATTCATCGTTGTTCCTCACAAAAAGTATCAAAAACCTAAAATATTGCTCAGCAAAAGAAAACCACATAAATTTAAATCAGATGAACATAGCCGCCGAACTAAAAAGAACTTATGCTAACCTTAAAATCCGTTTTGTCAAACGATTTTCGCTCACTTCCGCAGGCCCAAAATTTGCCAATTTAGACTTTATGCAACAGCACAATTAAAGTATAATAGTCTAAGGCTTTAACAGGACCTGCCCACCGGCAACCGCGGAAGAGGCACAAAATGCTCGATAAAAAGGAACGAATTATTATCAGCCTGGCAATTTCTATCTCTGCAATTATGCTCGTCTCGGTAGTAATCTGGAGGGTGGCGTTCTTTACACCCGCCCCACAGTTCCAAACATCTAAACCACAGTTCCAAACAGAGCATTTCCATCACGAATATCCGCCATCCAGGCCGCTCGCCGAAAACAAAAAAGAACTTGCAAAAACAGCTAAGAAATCTACAGAAACTAATATAAAACCCAACGCCAGTGACAAATTGAGTCTAAACGATGTCATCAAGGCAGCGAGGACCTGGAAGCCTGCTTACACATATTGGTTTGGCCAAAAGGCGCCGGGCTTCACCCTGACCGATATCAATGGCAAACAGCACAAATTAAGCAATTACAGGGGCAAAAACGTTATGATTATCTTCTGGGCAACCTGGTGCGGACCTTGCCTGATGGAAATTCCACACCTAATCTCACTGCGAAACACCATCAGCGAAGACAAATTGGCAATGCTGGCTATATCTTATATGAGCCCCCGGGAAACCACTGAAAAGGTCAAGGACTTTGTAAAACAAAACAAAATTAACTATACAGTCTTTTCCACTGATGTCGGCACAATGCCGTTTCCTTTCAGCCGCATATCCGGAATTCCCTGCAGCTTTTTTATCGATTCCGAGGGTAAAATAAAGCTGGCTACCGAAGGTCTGATATCATTGGACGAAATAAAAGCCATACTCCAGGCTGAATAATCACAGGATGTCATTCCCGCGAAAGCGGGAATCCACATTACCCCTGTGGATATGCTTTTTTATTGGTTCCTGCTTAGCGCTAGAATGGTTAAGTATAACCGCCCAGATTTTTAAAATTTTTCTGGACAATGATAAATAAGGTGGTTAGAATAAATGTTTTAGTAAGCTAATTATTTTGCTTTTCTTATTAGAATTAAAGGCAGTAACCTATGGCACATAAAAAAGGACAAGGCTCTTCCAGAAACGGCAGAGACAGCAATGCCCAGTACAGGGGTGTGAAGCTGTTCGGCGGTCAGGTAGTGAAGGCCGGCTCAATCCTCGTACGGCAGTGCGGAACGAAATTCTTCCCCGGCTCAAACGTGGGGATGGGCAAGGACTACACACTGTTCGCTACGGCGAACGGACAAGTGCGTTTCCAGGGCCGAAAAGTCCACGTCGTCTGATGAGAAAAGAATAGGACCGACAAAAAAGGATGGTGTAATTACCATCCTTTTTTTATTATCGGGATACGAGAAACAAGTGACGAGATACGAGATATGTTTATCGACGAGGCAGAAATCTACGCCAAGGCAGGAGACGGCGGCAATGGCTGCATGAGCTTCCGCAGGGAAAAATTCATCCCCAAAGGTGGCCCCGACGGTGGTGATGGAGGAAAGGGGGGCGACGTCTATTTTCAAGCGGTGGAAAACCTCGACACCTTAATGGATTTCGCAGGAAAACATCACTGGCAAGCCCAGAACGGACAGCCCGGCTCAGGAAACAATAAACATGGGGCAAATGGCCAGGACTTGATAATCCCTGTCCCGCCAGGCGCTCTCATCTACGATGTTGATCTGAACCTGCTTCTCAAAGACCTCAACAATGTTGGAATGAAGGTCTGCGTTTGTCGCGGGGGAAGAGGCGGAAAAGGTAATAAGGCCTTTGCAACCTCAACCAATCAAGCTCCAAGACATGCTGAACCTGGCAAAAAAGGGCAGGAAAGAAATATTCGGCTGGAATTAAAGCTCATCGCTGACGTTGGTCTGGTCGGTATGCCCAATGCCGGCAAAAGCACACTGATTTCCCGCACCTCGGGTGCGAGGCCGAAAATCGCCGATTATCCATTCACCACGCTTGAGCCCGTGCTTGGAATCGTCGAGCTAAACGACTTTCGTCGCTTTGTAATGGCTGACATCCCCGGCCTGATTGAAGGTGCGCATAACGGCGCAGGTCTCGGCTTTGAGTTTTTAAAACATATAGAAAGAACTCGAATAATTGTCCATATCCTTGATATAATGCCAACTGTTGGTTCTGACCCTACGGCTAACTATAAAACTATCCGCAATGAATTAAAGCGATACAGCAAAGAACTGACTCAAAAAAAAGAAGTAATCGTCGCCAACAAAATAGACCTCGACCCGGATGGTAAAATCGTTAAAGATTTGAGGAAAAAACTAAAAAAAGAAATTTACCCAATTTCGGCGGTTACCGGCTCCGGCATAAAAGAATTGGCCGAACTTTTATGGCAAAAGGTCAAAGAAACAAAAGTCACAGATGAATAATAAATTATGAACATAATCGCAGTAGATATCGGCAATACTAGTGTTAACATTGGGCTTTACTTAAAAGGTGAAGAGCAATTTATCAAATCCATTCCCGGCCAAGACCGTGCGAAATTAACTTCGCTTTTCAAATCGGCCTGGCAAAAAATCCCCATTACCAAAAGCTCAAAAGAAAAAAAACGCGATGGCGTCATTGTAATCAGCAGTGTCAAACCCGCCTGGACAAAGCTCATCCAGCAAATAGTAAAGGGCGATCTCGGCGAAAAGGTACACATTATAGGCAAAGACGTCCCCCTGCCGATTTCTTTATGGGTAGATGAGCCGGACAAAGTCGGTACCGACCGTGTGGTCTCAGCTGCGGCGGCCTACGCCGTTGTCGAAGATGCTGTAGTGGTAGCGGATTTTGGCACCGCTGTAACAATTGACCTCGTCGATGAACATGGCATCTTTCAGGGTGGTGTAATCTGTCCCGGCTTCGAAATCAGCACCGAGGCCTTAAAACAAAACACCGCACAACTTCCAAAAGTCAAAATAAAAAAACCCAAAGTACCCTACGGCAAAACTACAAATCAGGCCATAAACTGCGGCCTATATTATTCTGCTGTTGCGACACTGCAGGAGGTAATCAGGCGTTACGCTGAGAAAATCGGGAAATGGCCACACACAGTACTCACCGGCTCCGCCGCCGAGACAATAAAGGACGACTGTACGTTTATCGATTCTTACGTGCCGAATCTGGTCATCAAAGGCATTGTTTTAGCATACCGCAAATATACCAAAGAAAAGGAGTAAACCGCCTGGCTTATGAGCGCATCCGCTGCAGTAATGACCGGCAAGGGTACCGGTGCAATAGCAACAGTTCAACTCTTCGGCGATTCTGCCGAAGCCATTATCAAAAAGATATTCAAATCGGTTAAAGCAAAACCACCAACTTTTAAAACCGACAAAATCCTGCTTGGTACAATCAGCGATGGGGCCGAGACTATCGACCAGGTTACGATTGGCTGCGAAGGCCCTGCAAATTTCGCCATAAACTGCCACGGCAATCCCCTCATCGTTGCTGATGTAATGCAATTGCTGCAGAGATACGGAGCCACGCTGCTAACCACAGAAGAGCTTCTAACTAAAATCTTCTCTGTGGAAAAACCCAGCAATACAATCGCATTCGAAGCTAAACTAACCCAGCTGCAGGCCAAAACCATTCAGGGCACCAAAATAATCGCTAATCAAGCCAATGCAGGCCTGACCAAAAAGATAGAAGAATGGCTGCAGTCATACGGACTCCTTACGGAGAACACAAATGCAATATCGCTTGAGAAAATCAAAGCCGACGCTGAACAAATACTCAAAAACACTCAGACAGCAAAACTGGTTATCTTCGGCTGCACGATAGCCTTGTCAGGCCCGCCGAATACCGGCAAAAGCACACTTCTCAATTTATTGGCCGGCAGGCAAAAAGCAATAGTCACCGACATCAAAGGCACAACCCGTGACTGGGTCAGCGCCCAATGCCGGATAGGCTCGCTTTCTGTGGAGTTAATTGATACCGCTGGTTTAAATGAAAAGCTCACGCTAACATCCGAAGATATTATTGAAAAAGCATCTCAGCAAAAAAGTGTTGAGATTTTAGATAAGGCGGATTTGGTCATGCTCGTCCTGGATAACAACCAACGCACAGACCAGCTTGACGAGAAGCTCCTTGAGAAAATCGCTGATAAAAAGGTCCTGACGGTCTTAAATAAATGTGATTTGCCCACCAAATTTGACGCCCGTAAACTACCGCAAATTTTAGCCAACGCAGTCAAAATAAGTGCAAAATTAGGCACTGGAATCGAAAATCTTCTCAAAAAAATCCAGCAGCTCTGCGGCGTCATCGATTTTGATTTACACACTCCTGTTTGTTTCACCGACCGACAGGAAAATCTCTTAAAACAGCTAAAAAAAGCCAAATCCAAACAGCAGGCACTTTCAATCATATCAGAGTTGTTAAACGCCCCGCTTAGTGTATAATCTGCTTCTATGACCGAAACTGAAAAACTAACACCTGCGATGAAGCAATTTGCCCGCTTCAAGCAAAAATACCCCGATTGCATACTCTTTTTTCGAATGGGCGATTTCTATGAAACTTTTTACGAAGACGCTAAAATCTGCTCACGCATCTGCGGACTGGTTCTGACCAGCCGAAGTAAAGGCGACAATCCCATCCCGCTGGCTGGCGTGCCATATCACGCTGTCGAAGGGTACCTGAAAAAAATGCTCCAGGCCGGCTACAAAGTCGCAGTCTGCGAGCAGGTCGAAGACCCTAAAACCGCAAAAGGTGTTGTCAAGCGCGATATTGTTCGAATTGTAACCCCCGGCACCCTCACCGATGATATTCTTTTAGATGCTAAGGAAGATAATTTCCTCTGTGCGATTAATCTGGGAACAAATACAAAAGCGGCAATAAGCTGGGTCGATATTTCTACCGGCCATTTCTTCGTCCAGGACATACCTGAGAAAAGTTTGCTCGATGAGCTGCTGCGTCTGTCCCCTGCCGAGTGTCTGCTGCCCGACCGCAGGGGCGAGCTGTTTGAAGCCGAAGCAAGAAAGCTGGCCAGAGATATTGCTCAGCTGACCGGTGCCATCGTAACCGAACGACCCGCCTGGTATTTCGACCCATATCAGGCACAAAAACGACTCTTAAAACATTTCGGCACTACCACCCTTGAAGGTTTCGGCATCAGCAACGGAGACAATAGCCTCATACCCGCTGCCGGTGCCATCATCGAATATCTAAACGAAACACAAAAGACCGCACTCAGCCACATACAGAGTTTGAAAAAAATCAGCCGTAAAAATTTCCTGCAAATCGACCAGACTTCTTTAGCAAGTCTCGAAATCCTGCGAACCATTCGCACCGAAAGCAAAAAAGACTCACTGCTGCACTGCCTCGATGAAACACTCACACCGATGGGCGGCAGAATGTTCAGAGCCTGGCTGTGTATGCCGCTCTGCGACCTCGGCGCAATAGAGCTTCGCCAGGACGTCATTGAAGAAATGATAAGTTCCGATACTAAGTTAGCCGACATCTGCAAACTGCTCTCCGACATTGCCGATACCGAAAGAATCGCCGCTCGCATCAGCACATTTCGCGCAATCCCCCGCGATTTCGTCGCCCTCGAAGCCACATTAAGACAGGTCCCGCTGCTGCGGGAGCTTCTGCAGCAATTCACCGCCGACTTGGCCTTACAGTTAGCCCAGAAATGCGACAGTATGGATGAGCTTGCAGATTTGCTCGAATCCGCTATCGAGCCGAACTGCCCTTCGCACCTTCGCGATGGCGGCGTGATAAAAAAAGGATTCAACGAAGAGCTCGACCGCTTACGCTCAATCTCAAAAGATGGTCAAAGCTGGCTGCGAAACTATCAAAGAGAGCAGTCCGAGCGAACCGGCATCGCAAATCTGAAAATCGGCTACAATAAAGTCTTCGGCTACTATATCGAAATAAGCCACTCAGCAGCGGATAAAGTCCCCCCTGACTACGTCAGAAAACAGACAATCAAAAATGCAGAACGCTACATTACTGACCAGTTGAAAGATTACGAAACTCAGGCCCTAAGCGCCGAGGAAAAGGCCCTCCAGTTAGAGCTTAAGCTCTTCGAGCAAATCCGCAGCCACACCGCCCAATACATAACCCGCTTGCAGAACCTCGCCGAGACCATCGCACAGTGCGATTGCCTCTCAGCCCTTGCCTACCTGGCCGGACGGCGACACTACATCAGGCCGAAAATAACCAACGGCGGAGAGCTTATCATAAACGAAGGAAAACACCCCGTCCTCGCTGAAACCCTCGGCCCGGAATTCGTCCCGAACGACATAGAGCTCGGCGAAAAAACCGGCGACGTACTTGTCATCACAGGCCCGAATATGTCCGGCAAAAGCACATACATAAGACAAACTGCTCTGCTGGTCATTATGGCCCAGGCCGGCTCCTTTATACCCGCTAAAGACGCCCAGCTCGGATTAGTCGATAGAATCTTCACCCGCGTCGGCGCCTCTGATGAGTTGGTTCGAGGCCAATCGACCTTTATGGTCGAGATGACCGAGACCGCAAACATCATCAACAACGCCACCGGTAAATCTCTCGTCATTTTAGACGAAGTAGGCCGAGGCACAAGCACTTACGATGGCCTGTCTTTGGCGTGGGCGATTACCGAACATATTGCAAACAAATTGAAATGCCGAACGCTTTTTGCCACTCATTATCACGAGCTGACCGAGTTGGCTGAATTGTTTACGAATGTCAAGAACTGCAACGTTGCTGTCCGAGAATGGGCCGACGAAGTAGTCTTCTTGCACAAAATTCTGCCCGGCGGAACAGACAAATCTTACGGCATCCACGTCGCAAAACTCGCAGGCGTGCCGAAACCAATCGTCGAGCGAAGCAAAGAAATCCTCGAAGAACTGGAAGATACTTTCACTAAGGAAGCCACCGGTTCACATCTGGCCAAACACAAAACCCAAAAACCCCCGCAGGACATACTCTTCGTCCAAAAACATAAATCCGTTTTGGATAAACTAAGTTCAACCGATGTCAATAACCTCACCCCCGTCGATGCAATCAATCTGCTAAACCAGATAAAAAATGAAATTGATGAAAAATAAGTTTTATTTCCTTAAACCGTGTCAATCTATGAGACGCAAAAAAAATGGCGTTTGCTATGGCGAATCGGCGGTTAAATTAGAGTTCTGTAGGGTGGGGCTTTACCCCATGGCCTAAGTTTGCATCACGGTACCGCTCCATAATAGATTCTTATGCTCCATCTTCCTACATCGTCGGAGACTATAACATTCTCGCCAGACCCTATACTCCAGCTTTGTATGGAGAGAGAATTGGGGCTGTCTACATCGGTATTTTCGAATATAGACCTCACAGTCTTGGGGCGAATCGTTTCTAAAGTTTTCCATTGAAAATACTCGACCGGCGGATAGAAAAAGTAACGAAAGAGTATCTTGATTTTGAACATTGTCAAGACAAGCTTACCTGGGGGACTGATTTTTCCCAAGTCCCTCTGGGCATCTACCCAATCCAGGTGGCCTTGCTTAAACATTTGGACAAGTTTGTGCAGGTCGGCAATCTGGAAAGGAGACAACCCGTAGCTCTTCAGGAATGCTGAATATTCATATGCTGCCTTTGCCTTATCTCCATTACCAAAGTAGCTTTTATATTTGCCAGACCTGTTCTTGGGCTGATAAAAAGTAATGCTCATCCACGCAGAAATCACGGCCCCAATCACAACCATACTTGCAAGTATCGCTATAGTCCACTTTGTCTCTTTGCCTGACACAAATGCCAAACACACTAATGCTACAAGCCCCAACCCGAGAAGTGTACCCTCGATGCGGACGTGTGTGTCAGCTTTGGCAACAAAACATACCATCTGAGCGCACATTATCCATACCCCTGCAACAAAGATGAGTGATCGAAACACAATTGTTTGAATTTTACCCATTTTCACTCTCCTTTCAAAAGCCTTATGGTGGGGCTTGCCCCACACTGTTTTATTTCAGCCCATACTATACCTGACGCTGCCATTCCCATCAAACCCAAAATCCCGTCCAAAGCCCCGGCCAATTCGTCGCTTGTAACTCGTGGCTCGTAGCAAAAACTCCGTGTCTTTTTTCATTCTCACCACTAAGACGCCGATTAACAATATATCTGTTTTTTTACCTTCGTGTTTTTGTGCCTTCGTGGCTATATTTCCCTGCGAACTCTGTGCCCTCTGTGGCTAAATCCGTACTTCGTAATTCGATATTCGGTGTTCGTTATTCGATATTCAACCCGCCGCTTTCAGTCCTTGTAATCGGCGACTTTGGCTATATAATAAACCAAGCCAATAATTATGGAGACAAGATATGGCTAAATTGACCAAGCTTGATGACATCGTATCTTTGTGCAAACGGCGGGGCTTTATATTTCAGTCCAGCGAAATCTACGGCGGCCTGGCAAGCTGCTACGA
>CAZTWR010000063.1:0-9226 GCA_964618055.1 uncultured Pirellulales bacterium
GCCTTTGCAAAATTCTTCCCCATTTCTACAATAGATAATTGTTGATATGGCAATTGTTTTTTCTTTTTATGGTGTTCAGTAGTTAGAGCACACAGTTTCGCAAGGACTTTATCGTCCCTTTCGCATTGTGCACAAATATTTGCATTGACCCCAGCAGTATAACCAGTGTTCTTAAATATCTTTTTACATATGAAAAACTGTTTATTTGATGGTTTGTAAACTTTTAAACCAAGCTTCTTAAATTTAGGTTTGAACTGTTCTCCAAGCGGAATTTGACATTCTTTAATAAGGTTCACAATCATTACCACTATAATTAAAAATGCAACGACAATCATATAGGCCTTCTGTTTCGGATTGTTCGCATTCTACGTCTACAAGGTTCCACCAACATTGCCCACTCCCAATCTCACAATCAAGAAAAAGTGGATCAGGGCACTGATTATTTTCAAGGCACCAATCCAATGAGCAAAACCCACAATCTAAATGATGTGTAAAACAATACTGTTCAGGTGTTTCTGGACATTCCGGAGGTGGCTCCGGTGGCGGTTCTGTTTCTTTCGCGAATTGAATTTCTACAATACCGTCGACGGTTATCGTCTCGATGACTTTCTGGCCTAATTCAGTAAGACGATTTATATCTGGCATAGTTTTGATTCTTTATGAGCAAACACACTCACGCCCCTTATTGAACCACCAACAGCAATGCCATTGCATCTTCACTGTCCCTTCGACGTTACAGGGCCTTTTTATTACCGGTATGGGACGTGCACCTAAAGGGTCGTTTGATAATCGCGGCACACAAGCCTGTAACATTACATTTGACAGACCAATAACCGTACAATATACCTGTACATCTGATCCTGTTGGCAAACCGTTTGAATCAAATAAACGACCCCAAAACCACCTCCGGTCATCTGGTGCAGGCTCAGTACATATCACCCAATGAATTTCTTCTCCCTGACTAACCATAGCCGGTTCAATTCGCAATGGTGATTTATCAGCTTCACTCTTTAGCTTTTGAATATCCTGCTCGACTTGTTCTAATTTTCTGGCAATGGTATGAATATCCGTCATTATTATCACCTGCGAAAAATTCCGGCAATATCCAGTTCATTAAAATCTGTCATAACCGTTGTTGCAGCCGGTCGGGTCTGGAAATCCCAGCGAAGACTTGTTACCGCCGAACCGATTGCTCCTACATCAGCAACATCAACATTCTCAATTAATGTTCCGATAGGAATGCCCGGGTCGATTGATTTGATTGTGATGGCGGCTTTATTACGTTCCTTGCCATACCAGGCTATGGCGGCATCCAAGGCTGTATTCAACCGTTCTCGGTCATCGCGTAAAAAGTCTGATTTATAACAGCCATATTTGATGCATTCGCCATTTTCATCGATTCCAATAATTGTATCGGGCACAACATACCATAGCTCTGCCTCAGGAATAGTAATTATTAGAGTGCGTTGATTTTCGTAATAATTGAAGGCATGGACTATCTGTATTTGCTGATCAGTTTCTAAAAATGCTGTAACTATGATATCTTCATAATCGATACCAATATCTTCAATCATAAACGCCAAATCCGCCGGCTCGGCATTATTCCAGTGATTTTTAGCAGCCAGATATTGTGGAGAAAAACACATCAAAACCGCCATCTCTCTGGTTAATGGCCGTATCCTCGCAGAAACCTGTTTTAACCCTTGTTTTAATCTGTTGGCATACTGATATTTGCCATCTTTATCCTTGACTAAAACAAATAAACTTCGGAATTCCGGCTCTGCATTATCCGGATTGTTATCAACCGGTTTGGAACCGCTGTAATCAAAACCGACTTTGAATGGCAGCGAATTGATAAATCGCTTGTCAACATTCCAGTATGTTGATTGGCTGTTTATATCCAATTCACCCGCCGAATCCAACCAGGGATTGACTTTTTTGCCGCCAATAATCCAGTTCCAGTCCCGCGGTATTCGAAATGTTGTAAAAACCCGTTCGAACCTGTCTTCGGCACGAAATTTATCATTTCGGTTGGCTTTTGCAATATCATCCAAATCGCCGTAATCATCACTTTCCTTGGCTGCTAACTTGAAAGCATTTTCTTCGGCTGTGCTCCATCCTCGCTCAAGTCCGCCATTGGCAAAGCTTAAGCTGCAGCAGCTTTTCATTCTGGCCCCCTGAACGACTATCCGGTCATAAACGTGTGCAATATCACCTACAATTTCGACATTTAAATGTGTCTGCTCGGACCATAAATCAAGAGGGATTCTTTTAGAATTCGCCGGCATCAAAATATCACCTAATTGGATGTCTTCGTCCAATAAACTAAAAGGTACAATATCAACCAAATCATCATTTCCCTCGTTATTTTTCGAAACTACAATCGACCATGCAAAGCCACGGCTTCGATTTATTAAAGTATTCAATGCCGCCAGAACCGTCATCGAACTGAAATCATAAACGCCGATAATCCCTTCGAGTGCTTTCTCGATTTTATCCTCTCCGGTCAAAACAAAAACCGGACCATTTTCATATTGATAATGTGCCAGTAGATATTCGGCGATTGCGAAATTATCCCATGGTTCATCAGCATCGCCAAAAATATAAGTCAGCTCTTCTGTTTCTAACATGTAGGAACGGTTACCAATTATATTTCCTCCATATTCATATCGCCGATTAAAGGTTGGTATACGGCTAATCCATTGGGGATCACCGCCCCCAACGGGTTTCACCCAAGCACCATCCAGGCGATTTCGTAATAAGATTTCCAACCCTTGGGCCTGAATGACCTGGTCAGCAGTTTTAATTGTCCCGCTTTGGCCGAGCAGCCGAAATGTTTCCGTTGGTGCTACACCTGTCCAAAGAATCGTCTCATTCTGACCACGACGAATTCGGATTTGAAAATAGCAATAAGTATATGCCTGCAGTCTGCTGCCATTAATCATCTGCTGCATATCTTCCCAGTAACCTTCACCATATCGCATCTTAAATGTAGCGGTGCTGATAGTTGGTGCTGCTGCCAGAGTCGCAGTAATTGGTTCAAAATATGGCGCATATCGCCAGGGTGAATTCCAAACCCATTTATAATAAACAGCAAAATGCAAATTGCGCTTATCATCATCAGGATGTGGTTGTATACTCGCCATTACATAACCTCAGCAGCGTGACCGAGGAAGGCTCGACCCGCTGGAGTCGCCGGGCCTTCATCAGATGCCGTGCAGGAATAAATATCCGTATTTTCGCTATCATATATATTTTCACCGTCAATCCGCCGAGCCCGAATTAATACCTTCAGGGTATCATTATTATCAGCTGCCGGGCTGGTCCAACGCAACAATGCAAGACCATTTGCCTTATACATCGTAATTATAGTTGGAGTATCTATTTCTGGATCAGGGTCCACGCCATTATCGGTAAAGTAAATCGCCCAGTGCGTTGCCGCGTAAGTGTCATCATCATCATATAGATATTCAGCTTCGACATATCCTTTCGCATCGGCTGCCGGTACGATACTGATATTACGTGGAGCTTCCGGATTGGGTAAGACCACTTTACCATCGGCGTCAAGTTTCACTTTCCAAGATTTGATGTTTCTGGAGCTCAGGTTAAATTTATTCCGACATCGCAGTATAAGATACAAAACCATCGAAACCCCACCGTCGGTTATATGTGGCAGTTCCGTAAATGTTTCATAAGGCTCGCCATCAAGGTCAGGCTCCTCATTTTCACCGCGGTACAATTCATACCGCTCAAGTTCATTATCAGCAATCCGATAAATACCTTCGGCCTCATTCGATTCTAATAATCGCAGGCCTCGGTCGGTAGTAAATGGTGAAAGGCTTATTCCAGCTTCGCAGGCAACAGTTGCCGGTTTAATGGCATATCCCTGAGCTGTCGGTGATAATATAATTCCAGCCTCGCAGGCAGCAACAACTGGCTCGATTGCCGAAGCTTCACAGGTTGGGTCAAATTCAATTCCTGCTTCCGCCGCAGCGGTTATCAATTCGCCTGTATAGGCCAGCACCGATGGCGATAAAGTAAGGCCGGCTTCTGCACTTATTTCAATTTCTTTTTTTAGAGTTATGCCCAACTCGCTGGCAACATTTGTCATTTTATTAAGTATAGCGGCGCCGGTAGATCTGCTGCCGGCAAATAACAAACCAACAGCCTTACCATCTACTTTGCTGATAACAAGAGAGCCTGAATCTCCGCCAGCCGCAAAATTACTACTGGTTCTTATCTGATCCTCGAACCAGGCGATGCCGCTATTGTAACCAATCGCATAATCACCGATTTCTACGATAGTACCTTCGGTGATACCGGTAGTCCGGCCGGATTTGATAATCTCCTCGCCTAATTCCGGTTCTCTAATAGAATTGGGATAATCCAGATCTATAATTGCCAGGGCGAGATCATCAGGGTTGACTGGATGGGCAAGGGCGCAATCAACGATATTAGGATTTTCCTCATCGTTAAATACGATAGGTACAAATTCCGCAAGTTCACCTATTTTATCGGCAGCAGAGCCTCCATCATAAGCTCCGGGCTGATAAATATCATCGCCAATTTCTGCATCGTTTTCATTTGCAAGAACATGATTATTCGACAGAATATACTTTATGCCGTTTTTGAATGCACAGCAACCCAGAGTGCCAGCTGAGATTTCATAATGGCCAATCGAAACGCCGCCCCATGCTGGCCGCCACTTATCCGTACGTAATAAAAAAGCTACCGGCATTTCTTCTTCGGTAATCTGCACAGGCAAGCCTTCAATCGTTGTCTTCTCCAAGGCCTTATGAGCGGTGATTTTCTTAGATACACTTAGATTTAGAACTAATTTGTCCTCAACAAGCTTAATCGCAACACCATGGCAATGTTTAACTTCCTTAACCAATCGCCTACGATGGTCTTTAAGAGTCCTTCTTGCCAAATGATATTCATTTTTTTTCATCATAGAGCTTCGGATATTACCAAGTCATAAATACCGAACTGCCATTTCAGCATATTTTTTAATTGTGGCGATGCAATACGGCCTTCGACAACAACCAGCCAGAGCCAGATACCTATCATCTCTCCCGGGGCCAATCCGCTGATAGCCAGACCGCTATCTTTATCAATTCCAGTCGTCCAGGACAGGCCGGATACGGCATTAGTATCATGCTCATCAGAAGCTACGGTAAAGGCACCGCCAGTTGGTGTCTCTTTGGCAATTTTAATACCAGGTACACAATCCAGAATATCATCCGCCGCCCCGGCGGCAGCAGTTGTATCCAATAAACCTCTGCCGGCAGCTGGTATAGTCAGCACTGAATCCGTACGAGCTGAGTAATAGACAATTTCCCGCAGGCTGCCAGCAGCCGTTGTTATTCGGCAAAAGCCGGTATCCGGCCAGTCTGCAAAAGAGCCATTTGTTTCGATGGTCCCGGAGCCGGAACTACCTAATTGGCCGGCATCACTGACCTGTTGCGTTGCCAAGGTTCCAATCCAGACCTTCAGATGTTTAATCGTATTATCCGGGTCCATGACTTTCATAGCGATACATCGCAACTTGACTAATGATTCGCCGCTGGGAACATTGGATGAGCCTATGACGTTATTATAAACCGGCACCAGGCTCACTGTGGCCGTACCAGCTAATTCCTCGGCTGTGTGACAGGATACGACTATAAACTTGGCCGGGCCACTGGCGGATTGCAGCATACGCGTTTGATTATCTCTAATTAAAATAGCCTCACCGGGCGTATCGCCCGGCGCCGTCCAGCGCAGGCTATTGCCGTTAATAACTTCAAGGGAACTTAATCCAACACCGTTGGCGCCGCCGACTCTTTCGATAATAATACTGGGAATTGAATGGCTGACGAAAAACCCGATCTGCTCTACCCGAGATGAGCTGCGATAATTCCCCAATGATAAATCAGGGTCCGACTGGGCCCCACCATCGCTGGCGGCCCCTGTTAAAAATAAACCCAAAGCATCGGCATCTCTATATTGCTCGCCCAACATAATCTATATCCAGCAAGTTTTATGCGGCAGCAGCCGTTACTGTATAAATGACCTTCAAGATGTAACCATCAACCACGGCTTCGTCTCCACTATCAAACAAAGCTGTGCATAATAATTTTCCGGCAGTGCCGTTTTTAGTATTATCGTTTGTCAGAAACGCCCCCTTCATCGTTTCAGTTGCGTTGATACTGAAATAGCACCGGGTTGTGTTAGCAATTTCCTGTCCGCTGGCGGCATCAAATGTGATCTCTTGACGGGCTGTCTCCTTGTATTCATCCCCTTCTTCCCAGCCAGCGTGACTTGCCATCGTATCTCCAGCGGCCAGGGCCGAAAAGTTATCATCGCGAATAAGGCCGACATACCAGGTCGGTTTTGTTTCAGCTCCAAAGACAGTATCCAAGGCATAATCCAAGCCTTGATTGGTCGTTCCGTTTTTAGCCGTCTGTCTCCACTTCAATCTGCCGTTTTTGTCATAGCATTCGATTATAAATTGGCCGGCAAACAGTAAACTGGTCAGGATTTTTTGATTGTTTTTTTGCATGATTAGTTCTCCGAAATTGTAATATTACCCGTCTCATCGTCATGTGTATATTCAACATCCGGCACATCCGGCCGGCGGACCATCAGAACTGCAAATTGCTTTGGTGTACCTTCGTTGCCGTCGGTACCTACCGGCACGACTTGAAACAGGTGTGTTTGACCGTCCTCCAGGAACCGGCTCTCCCACCTTAGATAACCGTTATTCTCAGGCAGCCTGCGGCGCTCGATCCAAGCCTCATTGATATATTCATCAACTCGATAATAATCCGTCCCCTTGACAAAGAACCAGCCCAGTCTCGCCTTGCCGGGGAAAACCTGCATTGGTGGGGTATCAGGGTCATCTAAAATTTCAATTAGTGAGACCTCATCCAGATTCACGGCGATGTCATATTCGGTCTGCTGTGTTTCTGCGATTAAGACGCCGTCGAGGTAGATATAGAACATCGGCTCGGGCAGGTCACTCGAGTATTTCAGTTTCCAGCTATGCTGTCCCATCCTGACTGGCGGTTCTATTGTTACCATTTTTTAGGCCTTTTTAGTTGGTTTCAACAACCAGACGCCGCGCACTAAATAATTGATACCTGCAGGTGTCGCCGTTAGAACTTTTTGCGGCGTCCCTATCACTCGCACGTCAACGACCAATACATCTTCTACCTCGCGTCCAAGGTCATCGATAACCGTTTTATGAGTTCCTTTATAGGCGGCGTAGTCATCGGCCCTATCTTGAGCATCTGAAAGATCCTCCACGCCTTCGGTCGTATATACGGTGATTTCCTCGGCCTTAAGCGCATCTACCCGACTGGCCGTGCCGTCTACGCCGGACCTGTCGATTATCTCCACGGCCGAGGCTAATAAAGGTATCTGGGGCCCCGACATCCGTAAAAAATCAAAATCTCCGATACTACTCATTATTCATCCGGACTTAAACGCGATGAAGTTGTTCCTGTTGTCATTATTTCCATAAATTGATTAATCGCCGCGGTGTTCTTTTGTATAGCTTTTGCGTGTTCTGCCATAGCTTCGGCTATTCCATAGTAAGCTTCCAGGCCCCTTGTATAATGTTCGGGACGCTCTCCTCCTAATAATCCCGCCTCTTTTTCTGCCTCCACCCTGAACTCGTCCGATACTAACCTGCCTTTTTTACTAACCAATTCGAAGCCTTCCGTAGCTTCGTAAACATCCCTCAGGTAATCAGGCCGGGTAGCAAAAGGTGAAGGCTGATATGTTTGAAAATACAGCTTTGATAATTCCTCTCTTTTCGCAGTTCCTCTTCCCTCTGCCTCTATAGCAAGAAGCAGATTCTCCTGCAAAATATTCTGGGCCATATTGAATCCCCGAATCTTTTCGGGAGTAAGCCCAAAACGTATTATGTCCCCCCAGCCTTTTACCTTTGCATCAGCCTGCTCAATCATTTTTGCGGACATTTTACTTAATTCTACAAACGGCTCTTTTGCTTCTCCTGTTGTAGCCGCTCCTGTTTCAGCGAGTGTTGCATGACGTGCCGCTGCGGCTTTTGGCCATTCCTTAAATTGTTCGGCCATCACATCTATAATATTGCTTGTCATCGTTTCTATAATTACAGGCAGCGTCTCTTCGTATTTACGTTTTGCTGTTTTACTGAACATCTGTTGGAAATATTGATATCCCCTGCCGCCAAGGGCCAGTTTAAACACATCCTCTGCCGCCGGTCCTTTTTCGTGGAGCTCTTGATATAGGTCGGCCGTGAACCAGTAACGCTCCACCGAGCCCATCTCTCCCCATTCTTTTCCTTTTTTGGCTACTTCTTTCGAAAGATATTTATGAGCTTTTGCAGTTCTGCCAGTGCCATATAGTATTGATGACTGTAATGTCTTACCTGCTGTCTCTAAACCCGATGCTTCTATAGCGGTCGTAAGCAATGCTATTGTTTCGGCAAGGGTGAAACCAGATTCTTTAGCTGTGGATTGTGCTTTTATAAGTTGCGGTAAATATTGACCAACATCAGCTAATGATGCTTTGGTTCCTGCATAAATCTGAGAAAACACTTTCATCTGCTCTTCAGTAGTTTCTGCTTCCCATTTTTTGAGAATTGCAGGCATAACAGTAATCTCTTCCGGGTTAATGCCGGCAGGCCCTGCGAATTTTGCCTCTGTTAACGCTGCGGTTGCCGCGGCAGGTCCTGTTCCATAGGCGGACTCCATATAAAATTTTGCTTTATTCGCAACCTCGAGCGAAACAGATGTTTCTAATGCTAAATCTGCGATTTCTTTTCTGATGCGTTCTCTACTTTCTTTCGATAAGTCACCCCGCAGATGCGCTATTTTAAGTATGCGGTCCTCGTTCGTAAGGGCCGCATCGTACATCGTCTTTTGCGCTTCTTTTATTCTTTCCATTTCATCGAAAACAGCCCTCAGTCCCCGTCTAAGAGTAGCTACACTGGCGATACCCGCCGCCCAGCCCATAATTGACCTTCCGATACCCTCCATCGATTTGCCGGCGCCCTTACCCTCGCGGGTCAGCTTGCGCGTGCCGGTGATGGCCTTGTTCTGGGCATCAACGACTCTCAGATATGCATTTACCGCCTTGGCCTCATTCGCTTCGAGTATGAATGTCGTTTTTGCAGCCATTACCGAATTACCTGTCTATCTCTGACTTGGTTGAGCTGTTTAGTAACTCTTTCATTTAGCTTTTTTGCCATATCTAA